>JAZUEA010000451.1:0-2332 GCA_045639945.1 Myxococcota bacterium | reverse complement strand
TGGGTCTTTTGGCTGGCGGCTACTCGTTCTCGTTCATGGCGTTTTTGGGCATTGTCTCGCTCGCAGGCATGGTCATTAAGAATGCCGTTGTGTGGATGGAACACGTTCAACAAGTGCGCGTTTCGGGCATGAGTCGTGACGACGCCGTAATTGATGCCGGCCTCAAGCGCATGCGCCCGATTATGCTCACAGCAGTGACAACAGTGGGTGGTTTGATTCCGCTCGCACTGTTTGGTGGCGTGTTGTTCGAGCCGATGGCGTGGGCAATGGTCGTGGGTCTCGCTTTGTCCACCGCATTAATCCTGATTCTGTTGCCTGTTTTCTACGTGATTATTTACGGAAACTCGCCTGCAGTGCCGGTTCCGGAACCTGAAACCACCATGCCTCCGGAGATTGCGCCATGAAACGAAACGCCCTTCGCATTGCAGCGTTGTTTCTTGCTTGTAGCGGCATTGCTCAAGCACATCCTGTGTTCGACTATCTGGAAGGTGGCACCAAAGAGGGCGACTCCGTGAAACGCGCGCAAGCTGATCGCGAATTGGCTCAAGCTGCGCGCTCTCGCGTGATGATGAGCTTTGTGCCAACGCCCGAGATTGAGGTCAGCTACACGCGCTTAAGTGAGCCCACCACCATGAAAGTAGATGTGGGCCCAATTTCATTGCCTGCAGTCGAGCTTCCGCCAGTTGAAGTTCCAATACTTGGCTCCATCAACTTGGATCCTGTTCAACTGCCAACGATGAATCTCGACTTGCCTGAGTTCACGCTGAGTGACGATGACATCTTCCGCGCGGCCATTAAACTCACGCTTCCTGTGTACACCGGCGGTCAACGCATGAATTTGTTGGACGCCGCAGATGCGGGCATTGAAGCACGCGATCTTGCACTTGAGGCGAGCGAGCGTGGTGAGCGCCTTCGCGTGTTGCTGGCGTACCTCAAAGCATTGCAAGCCAACGCAGAACTCGAACTTGCTAAGGAACGAGCGGCGTTCTCTCAAGCGCTTGAGAATCTCGCCAAAGAAAAAAAAGAAGCGGGCGCGCTGGTGTCGTTCGATCTCGATGTATCAGCAACGGAGTACGCCAACGCCTTGCGTGAGCTTCAAGATGCTGAAGGCGCGCTGAACTTGGCCGGTCAAACGCTCAACTACGCAGCCGGGCGACCGCTCAACGCAGCGCTCTCGCTTGAAGAGATTCCAGAAGAATGGCTCCCAATGCCAAGCACCAACGACGAAGGCAAACGCCTGGATTTGGAAGCGCAATCTAAAGGTGCGCAAGCCGAAAATTCGCGTGCAGATGCGGTGTCTTCCAAATTGCTGCCGTTAATCGCGCTTCAAGGCGAAGCGGGTTACAAAAAAGGTGAACCCGGTTTTCTGGATGGCTCCGCGTATTGGCAAGCAAGCGTAGTACTGCGCTGGAATTTAATGGCCGACTTTAGCGCTCGAGCAGAAGCAGATGAAGCGCGGCTCACAGCGCAGCGAGCGTCACTCGATGCGGATTTGGCGCGCAAAAATGCCGAGCTCGATCGTGTGAAATACCGCCGTCAGCTAGAAGACACTGAAAAAGCGCTTGAAGTCGCCCAAAGCGCGCTTGAAGTTGCGGAACGCGGCGTCGCAAATGCGCAAAAAGCTTACGATTTAGGTGGCCTTGCTCAAAGTGCCTTGATCGATGCGGAACAACGCCGCGCCGATCAAAAAGAGCATGTCATCCGTGCACGATACGGCATGCTTCAACTGCGTGCAGCTCTTCGATATGCTGAAGGATTTGAGCCTCTCGCGATTGTCAAATAATCACGCTCGCCTCTGAGTTTTCTCTCATAACTTCAAAAATTTCGAGCAATTAGAGATCACGGTCGTCAATCACGACATCTTTAAACAAAAATGGATTGTCACTTAAATTCCATTTTTTGCCGCTGTCAGTCCTAAAACCTTCAATTGTAACGTGTTCCGGCAATCGAAGACGGCACTGATCTGTTTCACATGGAGAAACGAAGTCATCACTAGTGTGATTTGTATTAAATGCAGCAAACAAATTCACACCATCATATTGAGCAGTGTGATTTTCATCGTTTACATAGAAATTTTTGAGTGTAACGTTAGTCGGCAAATAGCAAGGATACCCAAAATCGTGATCCTCGTTATTGATTCCGTTAAAAATGTGTGTGTTCATATTTGGAATTGGATTTCCAGCTCGCGGCGTCCAGGTGCAATCTTCAATAAGAACATCGCCGTGCCATGTAGAACCATAATCAGATCGCAAATTGATGAATGAGCCACCATAATTATGTGTATTTTTAATCGTCATTTGACCAAAACCAATGGCATTTAAACCTTGATGAC
>JAZUEA010000450.1:0-5561 GCA_045639945.1 Myxococcota bacterium | reverse complement strand
CGCAGCGACATCACCTACTCCGGCGACTGGACCGCGCCTTACTCACACTGGGCCATCTACCACGATCAAATGGAGAAATGGCCTGAAGAACTCGACATTTGGCGCAGTTACGGCACGGAATGGCCTGTGGATGGCTTCTGGCTAGATGGCGTCTCGCTCATCACGGTCTACCATCGCCTTAAGTAATTCCGTAAAAAAATCAAAAGCTTCCCTTCTTTTTCTACTTTCACAAAAACAACTCGCACATCATCAAGGCATCAGTTAAACTGTATCTACTTGTCACTCAGCTTGATTTGGGAGCGATCCATGCGTTGGTTATGCGGAATCTCGATGGCCTTGCTGGCTTTTTCTGTTTTTGGTTGTGAAGAGCTCGAAGAAGATGTCCGCTGCAACACAAATGAGGACTGCAGTAACGGTGAAAAATGCACTGCTGACAACTACTGCAAATTGCGCGTGGGCGAACAGTGCATCCGTCCACAGGAATGCGAAAGCGGCAAGTGCGTCAACGGTTTCTGCAGCGGCCTGGGCGGCTGATTCATTTTAGCCAGAAAAAAACATCTTTATTACCCGGATAAAATCATTTAAGCTGAGCTTCTCTCTCAGAGGAGTTCAGTCATGCAGCCGATTTTTGCTGTTTTTCAAGGTACTTCCCTTCTTACGCGCGGAACGCTCGATGACATTTTGACCGTTCTTCTGCGCTTGTTCCCCAACGACCAACTGCCGCAAGCGGCGCTTTCATTTTTTGACCAAGAAGGTGCAGCGCTCGATTTGGACCTTCGTGGTTCACGCGAAACCATTCTCGAAGCGGCCAAAAAACACCCAGTGTTAGGGCCTAAACTCGCTCAGCCTGCGGAATCAGAAGAAAAACGCAGCGCCGGTCGCCCCAAAATTGGTGTTGTGGGTCGAGAAGTTTCGCTATTGCCGCGTCATTGGGAATGGCTTCAAGCCCAAACTGGCAATATTTCCGCTACGTTACGAAAGCTGGTTGAACAAGCCATGCGCGCAAACGAGGAGAAAGATCGAGAACGGATCGCGCGGGAGAATTGTCACCGATTCCTTTGGCACATCGCAGGAAATTTGCCGAATTTCGAAGACGTGTCGCGCGCGATTTTTGCCGGCGACGAGCAAACATTTTCACGCGCCACGGAAAACTGGCCGATTGACATCGTGGCTTACGCGCTGCTGTTGCTACATCCAGAGAAAAAGGCTGATGGCAATTAGTTTTCTGAATTTTTCTCTTCGGCTCGCAGCTTAGCCACAAATATCGGCGAGAGCGTTACAGCAAAAATCGCCGCCGCCGCCGCCCAACTGCCCGGACCTGCACCTTCCGCCTGCAATCTCTCCGCGTGCCGACTCGTCGGATCTTCAACGAGAATCTTGTCAAAAACAGATTGAGCCGCTCGTGTCTCGCCGCGATGCAACAGAGAAACCGCATGCCACCAAAGACCGCGCGCCGCTGCCGATGGCTCTTTTGGCACATTACGCGCCCAGCGATCGGCAGCTTTCACCGCATTCACCACTTCTGCTGCATTTGGAATCGGCTTTTCGTTCTCAGCGCAAGCGAGCAAACCAACTGAAATCAAAAGGGAAACAGCCCAAACGCGAGCGTTCACAGCGTCACCATTTCAACCTGCAAATACGCGCCTTGGCCGCGCGGTTTCAGAATCACATCCAATTCACTAAAGAATGAACCAAGCAACGCCAAAGCGGATATCCACTGCCGTAACTCTTCTAAATTAATACCCAATTTAGAAAATTTTACTTGCAACAGATCGGCCAAATCGCTGCCATCGGTTGGCGCACCCGCCAATTGCAAATGAGCGGAAAACGCGCTGTTTGAAGCCGATTTCGAATCTTTTGGAACCAAAATTTCACGACTTGAAAGCACAAGCGCATCGTCCTCCTGAGAAATCAGAATGCGCTCGATCGGCTTTACACCACGTGGCAATTGAGCAGACAAATCAATGTCTAACGTCCCGTTTTGATTCGCAATTTTCAATTTATCAGCCAGCCGAATCGCTCGCTGATTCGCACTCACGCGTTCAATCACCAAACCTTCAACCGCAAACTGCGAAATTGAAGACTCTAATTCTTTCAATAAATCCAAAGACTTAGACTTATTCACTCCGAAAGCTATCGCTAAATCGCTCACACCTGGACCGACAGAAACGCCTACGCGACCATCAAATTTGGCAGCAAAATTCGGAGCCAAGGCTTCAAAAAAACTGCGCACGAGCATGAGTGGAGCAGAACCAAGTTGAGCAGAAAAGCGAAGCGTTGGTGAGCGTCCCAGGTATTTATTCAATGATTCCGCGTTATTACCGAACCATTGAGAAATCGAAAAATCGACAACCAAACTGAGTTTCACGCGTCCCGGATCAAGTCGCAAAGCCGCACAACCACGCGAATCAAAAAGAAATGCATCCGCTTCGCCTGGTGGCACAGGACAAGAAAATTGAGGCAGCGCGTGATGCTTCGTTGAAATTTCAGGCGTCACACGAGACGCTGAAACAACCAGTAAGTTGTTGATTTTTATGGCTTTTCCAGATTTTTGAGTACGTTCCTCTGGCGTTTTAAAAAGCCATCCATCCGCAACTACTTGAGGATGTAAGCCAAGTGCCAAAAACCAATCTTCCGGCGACGTCTCTGGCTGCATCGCTAAGCACATCCACGTTGAATTGGGCATCGTGGCAATCACCAAAGGACCAGAAACATCAATGCCGCGCTGCTTGTGCACGTTTAAATCGAACAAATCGAGGCCAGACGAAGAGCGCGTACTTTCCTGAACTTCTTCAAGAATCTGGATTGTC
This sequence comes from Myxococcota bacterium, assembly GCA_045639945.1. Taxonomy (GTDB): domain Bacteria; phylum Myxococcota_A; class Bradymonadia; order UBA7976; family UBA1532; genus UBA1238. The sequence continues at coordinate 2,751 of JAZUEA010000450.1, read as the reverse complement.
GAAAAATCTTTGAGCCGAACTGCAAGCTGATAAAACGGTGTCAGGGCGTTTGTGAGTGACGGAATCACCAGCGTTCGTTCAGCATTTGGCGGCAAAAGCGAAAGACACTGATCGGTAGCTTGCGCATGAGCAGAAGTGGCAAACAGGCCAAGCGAAGCGCAAAACACGATGAAAGCGATAACTCTAATCATTTGAAAATTAACGAAAATTTCTCGAAGCATGCACTTCAAAATCAGCGCCGTTGATCTTTGGGGGCTGGGCAGCGTAAAGTCCCTCCCCTTGTCCGAAAAGCAAGCATTCATGCGTGTTTTGTTCAATGGGGCCTCCTTGCGGTCCAAAATTCTAGACTCAAAGTAGCCGGGATGGAACTCCAGGAACCTGCCCTTCAATCGCCCAAATCCTCAAAACTTAAAGCACATCCAGAGGATCAAGATCCGCTAGAGGCTGCGCTCAAAAAGCATTTTGGTTTTGAGCATTTTCAAACGGGCCAGCGCGACATTATCGCGGACGTGCTTTCAGGCGTGCCCACGCTGGCACTCATGCCAACGGGTGCGGGTAAAAGTTTGTGTTACCAGCTGCCGGCTTTGATGTTGAACGGCGTGACAGTGGTGGTTTCACCGCTCATTGCGCTCATGAAAGATCAGGTCGATGCGCTGCAACACCGCGGAATTGCTGCAGATTTTTTAAACTCAAGTCAGTCTCCAGAAGAGCAACAGCAAGTTCTGGCGCGCCTTCGACAAGGTGTAACGCGACTTTGTTACATTGCACCGGAGCGTTTCCGTCACAACGCTTTCTTGCGGGCACTGCGCGATGCCAACATCGCTCTTTTTGCGATCGATGAAGCGCACTGCATTTCGCGTTGGGGACACGATTTTCGACCTGATTACGCGAGGTTAGGTGAGGTCTTAAGTGAGTTGCGGCCACCACGCGTTTTGGCCTGCACCGCCACCGCTACACCTGATGTTCAGCGCGACATTTTGGACTCGCTCGGCATTCCCAAAGCATCTGTACACGTCGCCGGATTCTTAAGGAAAAATCTATACTTAGAAGTACGCGCGTGTCGAAACGAAGCTGACCGAGAAGGCAGCGTTTTGGAATTTTTGAATGAACCGTGCTGCCAAGAAGGCGCGGTCATTCTCTACGCCAGCACTCGCAAACGAGTGGAGCGCATCGCTGAACTTTGCCGCTTAAAATTCGGCGACCAAAAAGTCATTCACTACCACGCCGGTATGAGCGACGACGCTCGCAGAAACGCGCAAGATCGCTTCATGACTGGCTCTGCACGCATCGCGGTGGCCACAAATGCATTCGGCATGGGCGTGGATCGCTCCGATGTTCGCTCTGTGATCCACGTGGACTTGCCGCGCAGCGTAGAAGGCTACTACCAAGAAGTGGGCCGCGCCGGACGCGACGGAAATCCCGCTCATTGCTGCCTTTTCTACTGCCGCATGGATGGCCGCGTGCACGAATTTTTGATCGATCAAGGTCACCCAACTTACGACGCGGCGATCGCCGTTTATGAAAAGATTCAAGGCACAACCGAAGAGCACGCTGCAAGCATTGAAGATCTAAGGGATTTCTTTAAACGCACCGATTCGGAATTGCCGTTTGAACCCACGCTGCGACTGCTCGCGCAAAATAAAATTATTCAGGGCGACCAGGAACGAGTTTGGGCGCTGACCGATGAGCCACTCGAAACGCTTGGCATTGACTTTCAAGCCATTGCGCGTCACCGAAAGTTGGAGCACGCCAAGTTCGCGCAAATGCAGCAGTTTTTGCACTCAAACAGCTGCCGACATCGCACAATCTTGGCTTACTTTGGCGAAAAATTCGAAGGCCCGTGCCCAGGCTGTGATCGCTGTGATCAAGCAGAAGAAAACGGTAATTTAGAAGAAGCCCCTGAATCCGAAATTTTGTTGGTACGCAAAGCGTTAGCAGGTGTTGCTCGCGCAGAAGGTCGCTACGGATTGCGCAAAGTCGCGGCCATGCTTCAAGGCTCGCGCAACAAAGAAATTGAACAAACCGATCTCGTCAATAAGTCCACGTTCGGCATTTTGAAGCAGCTCACCTACGACGACTGCGTCGCATTGCTAGAACTCCTTTTAGATCAAGGACTTTGCGAGATTGAGCGCACGCCGTATCCGCTCATCAAACTCACACGCTACGGCTGGAACGTAATGCAAGCCAAAGCGCCCATGGATTTCCGTTTGCCTCGCACGCTTTGCGAAGCAAAACACGAAGGTCGGGTGAGCAAGTCCGTAGATCCGGTTAAGCGCGTAGAATCGCCCACGGTTGAGGCGCTGCGCTCGTTTCGGTTGGAACACGCAAAAGCGCGTAACGTCCCGGCCTACTGCATTTTTACCGATCGCACTCTTTACGCTCTGGCGGAATCGGCACCGCTCGATCGCGCGGCATTTATTGCCGTGCCAGGCATGAGTCCACGCCGCTGGGATGCGTTCGGTTCGCAAATTGTTTCGCTTATCAAAAAAACAAAAAGAAAACTTTAGTAATCATTTCAAGAGGTTACAAAATGTTTATTCAACATCGTCAAGCAGCCATTCAAAAACTTGGTTTAGATGCCGCCATCATCTTTGCCGCACCGGAATACATTCGAAACCACGACTGCTCTCATCCCTACCGCCAGGATTCTTACTTTTACTACCTGACTGGTTTTGAAGAGCCCGAATCGGTTTTGGTGCTCGCGCCGGCCATGCCCGAAGGTCAACAGGTTACGCTGTTTTTGCGCCGCCG
>JAZUEA010000449.1:0-5297 GCA_045639945.1 Myxococcota bacterium | reverse complement strand
CCACCTTCACCGGCTTCGCCTGCGCTACCGCCTTCGCCGCTTTCGCCGCCTTCGCCGTCGTCATCGGCCGGCAGACAGTAGTAACCCGAATCATTGACCAGATCACCCGGGTAGTATTTGCAGACCATGTCCATTTCGGCGCAGTCTTGAGTCACGAGTCCGCGAGAGGGGCTGCAGTAGCTCATGACGTTGCCATTGCACACGCCATCGGCGGGGACATCGCCGCAAGGAACGCGCTCGCCCAAGTAGACGCACCCCAATTGTCCAAGGGAGTTTTCGCCGCATCCGAAGCCATCACCGCGCAGTTGCTCGCAGTCGTACTCGTGCAGCTCATTTTTTGCCTCATCGCACTTGGCAAAGTGACCGTTCGGCAAGCAAGCACCTAAAGAAGTGATGTCACCGCACGGAGCATAGAGGCAATCCATGCCATAGCCGTTGCCCAAGTCGCCGCACCGGCCACCGACCTCTGAACAATCGCCAATAACGAGCTCACCCAACGCGTCGCAGTACGTCAAAAGGTTGCCGTTGCACGAGCCAAAGTACGTAACGTCGCCACATTCTTCGCTGCCGACACAGTACGCGAAGTTATTGTTGTCCGCTTGAACGTCGCAGGTGGTGCACTGCACAGAAACAAGGTGATTGTTGCTGTTGCAGTACGAGATCACGCCGGTTTCGGTGTCACAAACGCCGGCTTCGGTGATGTCTCCGCAGGGAATCGGCTCACAGCTGGCGTATTGGGAGGTTTCCGACACAGCGCAGGCGCGATTGATCTCGCTACAGGGAATGGTCATGAGCTCTCCGCCCTGGCAGTACACCAAATCGGTGCCGCGGCACTCGCCGTCTGAAGTGACACTGCCGCAGGATTCAGCCATCGCCTGAAAAGCGACCAAAAGACTCAAAACAGCAACCGACATCCACTTGAACATCGACTTTCTCCTTTTGCTCAAACCTTAAAATGGGTCGGACTGAAGACACGCTCTTGTGACAGCGCCTTGTTTCAAAGCGTTTCACTGCTCGTGTTTGCCTTTGCAACCCAAGCTCAATAGAGATTGACGCCCAAGATCGCAAGCGCTCAGGTCAGAAATGTGAACTTTTTAGGAACATTAGCACCAAACGCGCACTTTTCGCGGGGCGCGAGGGCGTGGTCTGCAGTTTGAAAGGGAGAATCAGAAAGGAGGGCGTCGCTCACAAGCGTTGGTGAGCGGCTTTAAAGCGGATTCTTACTTGCGGCGGCGCAAAGCAAGAAGGCCAAAGAGCGGGAGGAGACCGAGGAAGCCATTCGAGCGGCCAGGCACGCTGGAGCAACCGTCGTCGCTGCTGCTGCCCTTGCCGTTCTCTTCCTCGCCCACGCCGGCGTCGGTCTGAGGAGCAGGCGCAATGTCGTCGTCATCGTCGTCGTCGTCGCCGCTGACATCCGTGGAACCGGTATCGTCGCCATCGCCGCCGCTGCCGGCAATGTTATCGTCGCCGCCGTCGTCGCCACCGTTGCCGGCAATGTTATCGTTGCCGTCGTCGCCGCCTTCACCGCCTTCACCGCCTTCGTTTTCGTCCTGGCAGTAGTAACCGGCGGTGACATCATCATTGCCATCGAAGTGAGCGCAAATCTGGCTCTTGGCGGCGCAGTCTTCCACCACGAGACCGTTGTTGGCGTCGCAGTAGCTCAGCACGTTTCCATCGCACTGGCCCTCAGCGGGAACGTCACCACAAGGAACTTTGTAGATGCAGCCGATCTTGTTGGTGCTCATCTGGCCGCACACGTAGTTTTCGCCGTAAAGTTCCTTGCAGTTGAAGCGGTACATCGCGTCTTCTTCGGTATTACAGATCATGTAGATACCATCCGCGTCGCACATACCGTCGGTGTTGTTGCCGTTGCACGAAGGATAGACGCAGTCTGCACCAACGTTCTCGGTGATGGCACACTGACCGCCGTTCTTGGAGCAATCGCCGCTGACGATGTTGTTGTCCTCGCTGCAGTAGCTCAAAACGTTGTCGTCACACGCACCAGAGAAGTCCAAATGGGCCTCTTCGCAAGAGAGGCTGCTGATGCAGTACGCGCCGAAGGTGTCATTTAAGCCGTTGTTGCAGCCGTTCACGCAGTAAGTCTCGACCAAGTGACGCATGGTGGTGCACTTCGCAACGATCTTGGTGTCTTCGTTGCAGACACCGAAGTTGTCGATGCCGTTGCAGTCCACAAATTCGCAGCTGGCAGCACCATTCGCGTCGGTACGGCAGGCTTTGTCGCTGTCGGCGCACACTTCCGTCTTGACTTCGTTGTTATCGCAGTAAACGCGAGCACCCTTCAGGCAGGTACCGTTTTCAGGAATTTCGCTGCAGCTTTGAGGCCAGGCTGAAGGCGGCGGATCTTTTTGAGTATTACCTTCATTCGCCATTGCCTGAGAGCAGAACAAAGAGAAGAAAACAGAAACCAACATCAATTTACGCATGATTTTCTCCTTTACAGGGGGTGAACTTCCGCGACCAACCTTTGTTTCAGGTGGGAGCACATCCTCTTCTGGTGCTCTCCACCTCGTCGCTCGGCGAAACGCCCGTTTTATGTGATTTCACCTGAAAATTCGCAAGTGCTCTCCAGGTTTCTTATGAATTTCCGTGTGCTTTCGCGATGTTCGAAGTCGTTTTAAGCGGCCTTGCGCTTTCAACTGTAAACGCTGAGCGCGATCACGAGCCGCCATACTGCGCGATTGCAGTGAAAAAGCGGCTAAAGAAAATCGAGGACTGAAATTCAGAATTGAAAAGGTGGGATTTGAAAAGCGTGCAGTCTGCGCTCGCGAAAGAGTCGCCTTATGAACGGCGGCGGCGCAATCCAAGAAGCGGCAACAAACCGAGGAGTCCGAGGAAGCCCACTCCCTGACCCGGCGTGGCGCTGCATCCGTCGTCGCTGCTGCTGCTGCTCGCGCTGTCGTCTACGCCTGCGTCGCTGTTATTGTTGGTGTTGTCGGAAGAGCCATTGCCGCCTTCACCCGCCGAGCCACCTTCACCCGCCGAGCCTGCCTCGCCCGCGCTGCCGCCTTCACCGCCACCAGCCGAGCCGGCCTCGCCTGCGCTGCCGCCTTCACCGCCACCAGCCGAGCCAGCCTCGCCTTGACCAGAGCCACCGCCCATGGCGCCTTGACCAGCGGGGACGCACGTCGCGCCCTCACCGAACACGACCTGGCAGACCAATCCCTCGGTCGAGCAGTCGCGGCTCACCAACCCGAGCTCGGCGTCGCAGACCTTGAGCGTTGTGCCGTCGCAAACCGGTGTACTCGTGACTTCTCCGCACGAAATGTAGGTGTTGATGCAAGACATGTAGCCTTCTTCATCGCTTTCACCGCAGGTGTTGAAGCCAATCGACGGGCAATCGATGACTTTAAGCTCGCCGTTCGCGCAGTACTTGAAGGTTGTGCCTTCACAAACGCCGGCTTCGGTCACGTTTCCGCATTCAATCACCTGGTGATAGCAGCCGCCCTGAGCCGGATCACAGGCGTTGTAGTAACTGCTGAAGCTGCTGCAATCGGTCTGAAGCAATCCGCGAGCAGGATCGCAGACGCTGTAGATCATGCCGTCGCAAACACCGTCTCGAGTGACGTCGCCGCATTCGACCAGCGACTCCTCGCACATCGCGCCCCAAACAGCGTCAATGACGCACTCTTCGTTGAGCTCAGCGCACGGGATTTCAATCAGGTTTCCGTCATCGCAGTAGGTTGCAACGCCGCTCACACACTCGCCCATGAAATCGTAGCTACCGCACTCCTTGAGGATGAATTGGCAGTCATATCCTTCGCTGGTCAGCTCGCAGAATTTACCCTCTTCTCGACAATTTTTTACGACCAGCTCACCGCTGTTGCAGTACTTCAGAACGTTGCCTTCGCAAACGCCGGTGAAATCGATGTTGCCGCAGGGCTCCGCGAACGCCAAACCGCTGAAAAGAACAGCGCTCAAGAAAGAAAGCGTGAGAACGCGCATAAAAAACCTCCCATGTTTGAGAAACGGAAGTTTTTAGCGCGAGACAAAAACCGGGAAAAGCTCAGAATGCAGAAAAAAACGCAGATCGACACTTAGCGGCGGCGGCGAACCCCTAACAGCGCAACAAACGGCAGCAGCACGACAAACGGCGCCGCCTTTCCGGGCGTAGCTGCGCACCCGTAATCGTCGTCGTTGTCGTAATATTCGCTTGGTCGATAGATGATTTCGGCATCGGGGATGTCAACGGTGGGATCAGAAATGATGCCTTGATGCGAGCCGGACTCAGTGTTCTCAGGAAAGAGTGGCGCGGATTCGCCCGCGTCTGAGAAGTTGGCGTTGTCCCCGTCTTCGCTCGCATCTTCGCTCGCGCTGCCATCGGGATTTGCGCCGCCGCTTCCACAAGACGGGTCAAACCAAATCCCCGCGTCTTGGTCGCCTGAGCTCGGCACGTCGCCGTCTTCTGACCACGAGGGGCATTCGCCTGTGCCCGCATCGGATTCGAACGGCGTTTGGCCGGCGTTGCCTTCATTGGCCTCAACGGCTTCGCATTCTTCGCCCACACACGTATTGTTGATTGCGGCCACTTGCGCATCTTCGACGATTTCACCAATGCCGGCGTCTAGGTCGATGACAGGCTGCTGGCTTGGTCCAATGACCAAATTGGGATCTTCAAACAAAGTGCTGCCACCAGCGTGTTCGCAGTCTTCGTCGCGAACGGTGGAAGAGCCTTGCGCCCAACTTTCGTTTTCGTCCGCGATCAAAAGCCCGGCGTCTCCGGAGTCGCCTTCCAACTCCGGCGCTCTCTTAAAGCCTGGGCTCTGCGCGATGCAATCGGCGAAATCGCCTTCAGCCGCGCATTCGCACTTTGTGTTGCCTGCTGCGATTTTTTGACCCGCGCATCTCTGAGCGGCTTCTCGGTCCACCCACTCTTCGGCGCTTGCTTGTAACGCAAACATCGAAATCATAAGCGGAATCCAGAAACGCTGCGGCATACAGATGACCATGGCAGTAAAAACACTGCGCTTTTACTGCAGCTTAGATTTCAAGAGAAGTGTTATTTTGTTTTTTTGAGGATTGAGAGGATTTCTTCAGTCAAAGAGAAGAATCAGATCGCGGCGGGCTTAAATGACGCGGATTACTTGCGGCGGCGCAAACCGAGCAAACCAAAGAGCGGGAGCAAGCCCAAGAAACCAGCGGTGCGGCCCGGCGTAGCGGAGCAACCGTCGTCGCTCGAATCCGAGCTGTCATCATCAGAACCGCCCGTCACGCCGGCGTCGGCAGAGGTGTTGTTGTTGCCGCCGTTTCCAGCTTCACCGGAGCCGCCCTGGCCTGCT
>JAZUEA010000448.1:0-6144 GCA_045639945.1 Myxococcota bacterium | reverse complement strand
TCCGACTTCACCTTCTGCGAGAGAAATGAATTGTGCTTAAAAACTAATTTTTATAAAATAACGAACAATGGAGGTCTTATGAAAACACTAATTGCCCCTTGGTTGTGCCTTTTACTTTGTGCTTGTGATGATACATCTGATGAGATTACTGAGGTGCTTGATACATCACACATCCCCGAAATAAGTGATGCGGCTCTCGACCCCCCAGAGAATTCATGCAATTTAAATGGCATTCTCGATGAAGGCGAAGAGTGTGATGGCGAACAGTTCGGCGGAAAAACTTGTGCGTCACTCAATGCTGCCAAACCTTTTGGACGGCTTGGCTGTACGCAACAATGTAAAATATCAACGTTTTTCTGCTCTTTCGCAGATCTAGGTTTGCAAGCGCCTGTCCCAGACTCCGAAAGCACTGATGCACAGTGTTCTAATGGTCTTAATGACTTTCATACTGTCAATAAAGACGGTTCAGAGTCTAATTGGTTGGACTGCAGAAATAATCAATGCAATCACTCGCCACTTGTTCAAGTTTGCCATGCGACCGAAAACTCGGATGCTGCTTGCTCCGATGGTGTCGACAATATAACCGGCAACGGGCTGCATAACAATTTTAAGAATAGATTCAATGGGTTGGTAGATTGCGAAGATCCTTCTTGCTTCAAAAATTGGCGTGTGACTGTTTGCGAAGATCAAGCACCCAGGTGGGAACTCGGTGAAGAGTGTAATGATGGCATCGACAATGATCAGGATGGAGTTTCTGATTGTGATGATCCTGATTGCTTGCATGCCGGAATGTCTTCTTGTCCGCTAAATGGTCGTGTTCGCGTTCTTTTTGACAATGCGCACCATCAAATGGCAGGTGCAGTAGACTGGATTATCGATGTAACGGGGCGTCACCCTTATCCATCTTTGCCTCAAAATGAGAATGAATGGCATGGCTCGCTCTCTGCTTTTGCCAAAGATCTCATCGATTCAGGTCATTACATTGTCGAAACACTTCCTCAGGATCGCAAACTTACATGGCAAGATGCCTCTTCTCTTCAAGATTTAAGTGATTATCAGATTCTAGTATTGCCTGAGCCAAGCTCATCTTTCACTCATGAAGAAGCCAGCGCTGTCTATGAGTTTGTCAAGCAGGGTGGCGCGGTGTTGATGGTCGCCGATCATGGCGGTGCCGATCGCGATGGCAACGCAGTTGACGCAGTAATTGCGCTCAATGGGCTTTTTGCTGAGATTTCCCCGACTGGTCATAAAGAAGATAATCCTTTTGGTTTTTACGTTCTTGAAGGCCGTTTTACGCAGAACAGCACAACCAAGGTGGCCGGTGGGGCAGAAAATCATCCTGTAATTTCGGGCGCAAACGGCAACATCGTGTCGACAGGACTCTATGGGGCGGCCGAATTTAAAATCACAGATGAGGCGAAAGTTCAGCCGCTTTTGACCGAAAAATCGTCAACGACCCCCTTTGCTCTCGCAGCCTCTGTGGAATTAGGGCGAGTCGTCGCACTGGCCGATTCTGCAATTATTGGTGATGGCACAAACTTTCTTGGCCTGACGCTGACAAATGAAAACGGCTACATCGACGCTCAGCTGCAAAATCGAGCCTTCTTGCTCAACGCAATGGACTGGCTCTGCGGCAATGAACTCTGAGAAATACTCGCCGGAATCTATGTATCTTAACTGATCACAGCGAACTTTTGAGTAAAGAGACAATTGCTTTATTCAAAGTGCGAAATCTGTGTAAATTCCAAAATGTTCGAACTATCTTGCTTAACGTTTTGATTGGATGAAGTAATTAAATATGCAAATTGAGGAATCGATAGAACAATACATTCCTTGTAATGCGCAGGAAGAAGCAGATAAACAAGTGATTCTCGACTTCATTCGGCGTACTTCAGATGCTTTTAAACGAAGTAATCTGATGGCTCACATGACTGCTTCATCATGGATTGTGAACCATTCGCGTGATAAAGTTCTTATGGTTTATCACAAAATATACAACTCCTGGTCGTGGACAGGTGGGCATGCTGACGGCGAGCGTGATTTGTTGGCTGTGGCGTTGCGAGAAGCGCGCGAAGAAACTGGAGTTGAACACATTCATCCGATTTCTGAACAGATTTACTCACTCGAAGTGTTAAACGTTGAAGGCCATGAGAAGCGAGGCCAATACATTTCAAGTCATCTGCATATGAATGTGACTTATTTATTAGAAGCAGACGAGACAGACGCACTCAAAGTTTGCGAGGCGGAAAACACTGCAGTTCGCTGGTTTTCGCTGCAAGATGCCTTAAATGTATCAACTGAACCATGGTTTGTGGAACGCATCTATCAGAAGTTGAATAAAAAACTTCACGATATTCGCTTACTTTCGGGCAATTTGTAATTTGAAGATGATGCTTTTTGCTCGTCATGAATCTACAGCTTAAATATGTCTCCTTTGAGCTTTTAGAATAAAATCAATAAGATAGAATAACTCATGTCAATAAAGCGATGGCGCAAGTGATTTTTGAGTGAGCAAAAGGATTCAATAAGAATTCAACTTTGGCATCGCTTCTGCTTGCGAATTTAAAACAGAGTACGAGATCTGTTCAGACGTCGTTCGTTGTGGCTCGTTTTATGCCTGATTTTGTGTAATCGGCCGTTTCTGCGAATACACCACGTCTTTGCCGTAGGCTTTTTCAAATGTCATACCAATGGATTTGGCTGTGTTTTGCGATGGAATGTTGTCGGCCGTCATGTACGAGCAGAGAATTTGGAATGGCGTATTTGCAAACGCCCAATCTCTCACAGCTGCGGCAGCCTCTTTGGCGTAACCTTTATGCTGGTGCACACGCGCGATGTGATAGCCGATTTCCGGCCGAATCACGCGATCCACTTCCTGCATGCTTAAGCCACAATCGCCAATCATTTCGCCGGTTTCTTTGAGAACCACCGCCCAAAGCCCGAAACCAAAAATTTGGTAGCGTTCAATGTTGCGCACAATCCAGTTGGTCACACGCGCGGCGTCGAACATATAGGGATAGTGGCGCATGTTATCGGAGTCCGCCAAAACTTTGGTGAGCGCCGCATGGTCATCCATTGTAAGTTCGCGCAAAACGAGGCGAGCTGTTTCGATTTGCATGATTTTTGGCCTCATAATAAAAAAGCCCGCACAAAGTCGGGCTTTTGAACGAGCAGAAAGAGATTTTAGTTGCTCTTTTTGAGCTCGTGGATGACCTGGCGGGCGATTTCTTTGAGTGTCTTGAAAACGTTCATACCCGACGTAGCCACGGCTTCGAAGTCAGGTACGTTGGTTGGGTTCAAGTGCTCGCGGAGGAAGTCGAGCTCGACGGCGTTGGGCAAGTCGCGCTTGTTGTACTGAACCACGTAGGGAAGTTTGTCCAGGTCGTAGCCCTGCTCTTTCAAGTTGCTGCGCAAGCTGGAGAGGCTTTCCAAGTTGGCATCGAAACGTTCGACCTGCGAGTCCGCTACGAAAACGACGCCATCAACACCGCGAAGGATGAGCTTACGGCTGGCTTCGTAGAACACCTGACCCGGCACTGTGTACAGGTGGAAACGCGCCTTGAAGCCCTTAATTTCACCCAGCGCCAACGGCAAAAAGTCGAAGAAGAGCGTTCGCTCGGTTTCAGTTTCGAGCGAAATCATCTTGCCCTTCAGATCCGGGGTTGTTTTGGCGAAAATGTATTGAAGATTGGTGGTTTTACCGCACAAACCTGGACCGTAGTACACGATCTTGCAGTTAATTTCGCGGGACGAATAGTTAATAAACGGCATGATCGCCCCTTACATATCGCCAAACAAGTGGTCGATGTCGTCGTCGGTAATTTCGTTGAACATCGTGGAGTCTTGTTCCTTGGTCTTGGTCTGCATCTTTTGGAACACAGCTTCCAAATCGGCGGTCACGGAACGCACTCGCAAACGAACAAGCCCTAAGCTGGAACGGCGATCGAAGATGATGAGCAGAATTGCACGCTGACCAACGAGCGAAATGTGCACGTTTTCGTGCTCGCCTTCGTTGGACTGAATGGCAAATTCTTTTTCGCCAAGAAGCTGAGCTAAACCGCCGGTTGCCGCGATGTTGCCTGCGGCCAAGCTGGCGAGAGAAGTCTGGTCCAGATTTGCGGTTTCACCGCTGGATGCGATCAACTGGCCGTTTTTGTCGATGAGGAATACGGCTTTAGCAAACGCGCCTTTTTGCAAGGTGTCGCAAATCGCCGCTACCTGTTTGTACTCCTCTTCGTAGAGCACAAGTTGATTATTCATGGGCCGCCTTCCTATTCACAATGAGGGGCAAATGGCCAAAATCATGAAGCAAGCTAACATCAGTCACGCCGTTCTACAACCAGAAATCTACTTTCTGAATTGATTCAGCGTGATGTGAAATTTTGTAATTCTTTGCGCTTCAACGGCTTTTGGGGAAACCCTGCGCGATTGAGCATTCAATTTTTGGAATGCAATTCCGCCTGGACGTGCTCCCCAGAGCCCTCTTCCGACTTTGCACCTGGTTTTCATTTGAGATGAAAACGCTACAGCGCGTGACGACCGTTGATTGCTCGTGCGAGCGTCACTTTATCCGCGTACTCCAAATCAGCGCCCATGGGGATGCCGGTTGCGAGTCGTGTGATTTTTACGCCGTATGGTGTAGCCAGTTCAGAGAGGAAGAGCGCTGTTGCTTCGCCTTCAACGCTGGGATTGGTCGCGATAATGAGTTCGTCGCAACCCGCTTTGAGGCGATTTTCAAGCAGCTCGGTGTGCAGCGCTTCAGGACCAATGCCCTCGAGCGGCTGCAACACGCCGTGCAACACATGGTAAACGCCACGATATGCACCGGAAGCTTCGAGCGCCAACAGTGCCGGTACAGATTCAACCACGCAAATGGAGCGCGGATTGCGTTTGGGATCGGCGCAGATGGAACAGCGGTCTTCTTCGGTGAGATTTCTGCAGATTTTGCAAAAATGAATCTGCGAGCGCAGCGCAAGGATGGCCTCTCCAACTTCGAGCGCGATGTGCTCGTCGGCGTTTAACAAATAAAACGCGTACCGAGACGCCGTTTTTTCACCCACGCCTGGTAAATGCGTGAGTGCTTGAATCGCTCGGCGAATTGGATAGGCCGCTTCCATGCGAATTTTGAATTAGAACAGGCCAGGGAGGCTGATGCCGCCAGTGATGCGCTTCATCTCCATCTGGCTGGCTTCCTGCGACGCGGTGATGGCGGCGTTGGCAGCAGCAACAAAGAGATCGGCCAATTCGGCGGGATCATCGGGGTTGAAAGCGTCTTTGGAGAGCTCGACGCGCTTGACCTTTTGGCGACCGTCCACGACGACCTTGATCAGGCCACCGCCGGCACCGCCTTCGTACTCGCGCTCTTCAAGAGCGTCCTGCAAGTTTTTGATCTGACCCTGCATACGACGGGCCTGCAACATCAGGTTCGAATGCGCGCCACCAGGCTTAACCATGGGAATTCTCCTCACTGGGATTGATGTCTACGATCTGGGCGGCGAGAACCGCTTGAGCACACAGCACTGCGGGATCTCGCGAGGCTTTTTCGGCGCGCATGGCACGTCGTTCAGCCGCTAGTCGTTTACGATGTTCAAAGATCGTCTCGGCGTTTAACGCGGTTTGTCCGTCATTGGATTCCCCGCGAATGTCGAGTTTGCACCCCGGCGCGAATGCCGTCAACCGGGCTTGAAGCACGTCTTTGTTGTGGTGCAGCGACTCTTTTGCGGTCGGTGTGCCAGCAGCAAAGGACAATACCTCATGATCAAATCGATAAAGATACGCCGACTGCTCAATCTCTGCTGCAAGAAAAGCATCACCAAAGTGAAGTTCTTTGCAGAAATATTCTAACTGCTGCAATGGCGAGAGATCTTCTCGATAGGTCAGCGGCTCGCGAACGGTTTCAGCAGGCGTTTCTTTGCCTTCGCTCGGTGCGCTTTGAGAATTTTGGGCAACTTCCGCCGCTTCAGCAGCCAACTCGTCAAATGGCGTTCTGGTTTCACCGGACTCTGTGCACGGAATTTCTTGCCCCGAACAATCCATTGCCGCTGGATTTTTCTTGGACTCTGTTTCCGGGACGACCACTGGATTTGCGGGCGCAGCGGGCGCCGGAGCCGGAGCGTTCATCCAAGAAGGATTTGCGGGCGCAGC
>JAZUEA010000447.1:0-1823 GCA_045639945.1 Myxococcota bacterium | reverse complement strand
CTCCCTAAGACCGCTTGGCCTCCGACTTAGGCGCATGGTGGGTTTAATCGGGGCGAAAAGAAAAGAGGTTTATCGTCCGGCGGCTGTTTCTTCAGCTTTCAATTGCTCGACCGCTTGGGTTGCGGTCCATTCTCCGCGCTGAATTTTTCGCAAAACTGGGTTAACCAATGCAAATTCGTAAGTGAGCTCGTGCATCATTGTGCGGAACTGCTCCAAAAGTGGCGTTTGCACATAGCAATCAGAGCTGCTCTTTAAAATCACGCCGCCCGCGCTGGTCATAAACCAACAGGTTGCACTTGTTGGATACGGCAAAACGGTTGCGCGGTAGCCCTGCTGGTCCAGGCGCCAGGCGATTTTGCGAGCTCCGTTGCGTTGAGCCACAAACAGCGCAAGTTCACTTAAAGCAGCAGCGGGCGTGTATAAACAGGCACTTACCCAAGTGTGAACGCGGCAGGTGGTTGGTCCAATTTCCTCAACAATGCATCGACCAGGAATGGGCAATTCGTTGTTGCGGTAATAGAAAGTCAAAACATACTGCGACTGTTCGGTGTTCCAGCCGTAGCCCCACGAACATGGATAGTTGCTGGAGTCTTCGTGCTCGAAGAACTGGCCTAGCGTATTTTGCAAAGAGTCTTTGAATGACATGCAGTCAGCATACAAGTCGCGCGTGCCGATTTCTACTTTTTTGTGAGTGATTTCAAAAAAGTACTTTATCGTTTCAAACTTTTTGTCAGCTGAAAACACCGCACGCATTGTGGCTTTAACTTGCTCGGCAATTAAAGCCACTACACACGTTGTGGGCTAAATAAATAAGGACAAAAAAGGCTTGAAGTGAAAGGAGGGTAGAGCTGGCGAATTAATTTTCGTCGCTCTTTTGGGCATCGAGCCAAGCAATGGCTTCGTCTGCTTCCATTTGGTAAATGATGATTCTTTCAAGGGCGACCATGCCTTTGATAAAGGCATTTACGGTTCCATAAATCCATTGAGAAAAGAGCTCAGCGCTCGGAACTGCTTTGTTGTAGCAGGTTGTGGAGAGCTCCAAGTGGATTTCGCCATCGTCATCCATCTGCCAAGAATTGAGCGAGCTGCGATTCTGCTGCACCATGAAGAGCGCGACGGACTTCCAACGCGACTTAGGGGCAAAAGCATTGCTGGAAACAACAACGTTAAAGACGCAAGACTCTTCTTCATCTTCGCTGATGAAATCGCAAATGACTTCGAGCTTTGGAGAGGCGTCTTTAAATTCAAGGGTAACTGTGAGTTTACCCAATTCTTCATCGTTGTAGAGTTCTACGTTGGAGACGTTTTCGATGTGATTGCTCACATCTTCATTTTCAAAAAACTGATTGAGCGATTCTTGGATCTCTGACTTAAAGCTCATGGATGCCTCCCGAGTTGAACTTTTGAAAAGGTTAGAAGCAAAAGATCCACTGTGCAAGTAGATAATTGAAAAGATGAAAACAAATTCTACTTTGTGTTTTTGGGCTTTTCTGTAAATAGATCTCTAGTCTTCTTTAGCGGTTGGGCTTTACTTTAACTTAAAAATGCCTAGCGCTTGATCGGTTTAACTTTCAGCTCACTTAAAGACAAATTCCACGTTGCGAGTTTTTCTGAATTAGAAGTTAAATCCAAAATGCGCATTTTGAGTTCATCTGACGCGTTCAAAAAAGTGTGGGAGTAGTTTTTGAGTTTATCTGACGCGTTCAAAAAAGTGTGGGAGTAGGTTTTGAGTTCATCTGACGCGTTCAAAAAAGTGTAGGAGTAGGTTTTGAGTTCATCTGACGCGTTCAAAAAAGTGTGGGAGTAGGTTTTGAGTTCATCTG
>JAZUEA010000446.1:0-4116 GCA_045639945.1 Myxococcota bacterium | reverse complement strand
CGAATTTTAGCGAGCGACAAAATCTGGAACCCACCGGAATCCGTGAGGATTGGGTGTTTCCAAGCTGCCATGCCGTGCATGCCACCGAGCGCTTTGAGAGTGTCAACGCCCGGACGAATTCCCAAGTGGTAGGTGTTGCCCAAAATGATCTGCGCGCCCAACCCTTCCAAGTCGAGCGGATCGAGACCTTTCACCGAGCCAACCGTACCCACCGGCATGAAAATCGGCGTTTCAACTTCGCCGTGCGTAGTCATGAAACGTCCGGCACGCGCGTGCGTATCGGGACAAGTATGTTCGACTTTAAAATTTAAGTTCATGATTTATTTATCTTTTTAGCCTGCGCGGTGCATAAACATCGCGTCGCCATAACTAAAGAAGTGCATGCCTTCGCGCACTGCAGCCCGGTACGCATCAAGCACACGCTCCTGACCAGAAAACGCACACACCAACATGAGCAGCGTGCTTTCCGGCAGGTGGAAGTTTGTAATCAAGCCATCGACCAACTGGAATTTGAATCCCGGATAAATAAAGATCGACGTGCGATTGGCTGTTGGATCCAGCGCGTAACTTTCGAGCGTACGCACAACTGTCGTGCCCACCGCCACAATCGGACGACCTTCACGCTTAGCGCGGGCGAGCGCTTCTGCCGTCTTTTCAGAAACGGTGTAACGCTCAGCGTGCATTTTGTGATCTTCGATGCGATCGACTTTGACAGGACGGAACGTGCCCGGGCCAACGTGGAGCGTCACCTTGGCGATCTCAACGCCTTTTTTCGTAAGCGTTTCGAGCATTTCCGGAGTGAAGTGCAAACCAGCTGTCGGCGCTGCCACTGCTCCCGGCTCATCCGCAAACACAGTTTGGTAGCGATCGCGATCGGACGCATCTGCCGCGCGTTCAATGTACGGCGGCAACGGCATTTCACCAGCCTGATCGAGCCACGCCCAAAGCGCGTCCGGCCCTTCAGCCAGTCCCGACATTTGCAACTCAACCGTGCCTTCATCGCCCGACGCAACAAACGTGGCTTGCACGCCTCCCGGCAACAAAATCTGCGCGCCCGGCTTCATATGCGAACCGCGCACCATGGCCGCAATTCGACCGCCTTCCAGCGGCTCGACCACCAAAACCTCAACCTTGCCGCCCGTGGGCTTTTGACCCATCACGCGTGCCGGCACCACTTTGGTGTCGTTCAAAACCAACAATTCGTTGCCCTGAAATAAATCCAACAAGGCACCAAAATTGGTGAAAACAGGCTCGCCCGAAAGCGGCAAATGGCACAAGCGGCTTTCACCGCGCACGGTAGAAGGCCGCTGAGCAATCAACTCTGGCGGCAATTCGTAGCTAAAATCAGTTCGGTTCATTTAACTATGCGATTTTATTCTAGTTTTGTTTTAAGCCGAGCTTGCGCATGCCGGACTTTAAGTCGTTCCAAACATCGCGCTTTAAGGAAGGATTCAGAGTGATAGAAACCGGATGGAACGTGGCGCGCAACGACAGTTTTCCAGCTTGCAACCAGCGACCGCGCATAAGCGGTAAACTCTTTTGTTCACCCGTTAAAAGCTGCGCGGAATGTTCATCAAACGCCACAATCACTTCAGGTTCAATAATCTCAAGTTCACGGCGCAAATACTGCAAACACGTGGACGCACATTCGTAGCTCACACCACCCTGCCCCGGATAACATTTTGCGAGGAATGTGATGTAAACATCTTGGCGATGCAGCCCCATCGCGCGGATCATTTGGCTCAAAAGCTCGCCTGCTTTATCGACAAACGGCACACCCACAAGAGTGTCTTTTTCGCTCGGAGCTTCAGCCACAAAAACCACGCGTGCAGCAGGATTTCCCTGGCCAAAAACGAGCTCGGTTCGACTCTTACAAAGCGGACAGCGCGCACAATCGCCGAGTTCTTCGCGCAACATCCAAAGTGCTTTGGCTTTTTCACCCGCCGCAGTTGAATCCACCAAAAAAGGAACAGGCGGCGCCGGCAAAACGGGCGCTGGCTCTGGCGGCCTTGAAAGAGGCGGTCGTGTGGTCGCCGGCGGTTTTACAAAGTTTGGTGGTGGAATGAACGGCTGCTTTGGTTTTGCTTGCGCCTGCTGAACTTGCGCCTGCGGTTGAGTCTGAGCTTGTGTTTGCGACTGCTGAACTTGTTCCTGCGGTTGAGTCTGAACTTGCGCCTGCGGTTGCTGCGAAGGACGCTGATTTTGAGCGGCAATCGCTGCAAATGA
Source organism: Myxococcota bacterium (assembly GCA_045639945.1). GTDB lineage: Bacteria > Myxococcota_A > Bradymonadia > UBA7976 > UBA1532 > UBA1238. The sequence goes on along the minus strand of JAZUEA010000446.1, from coordinate 1,890 downwards.
TTGCACTGCCGATGAAATTGGCTTTGTTTCTGCCAAGTTTTCACCGGTTAAAGCAGCCCAATTCAACGGTTCATCCAACGCAATTTCAGATTCACCGCACTCGATCATCCACTCCAGTGCACCTCGCGTGGCCCAAAGCAAAGGCGCAAGGGCTGTTCGTACGTTTTCTGGTTCAGACATGATCGACATGGCGCAAAAAATAAAGGCTCAGCAATGCGAAAAAAAGGCCTGTCTAATTAGCATATAAAATCGAATAGTTACACTAAATCGTTCACTTATCTTGGCGAGACGCTGTTGTTCTGCAATTCTTTTGGTTGTGTTTCGACTTCTCTTCACCGCTGCAGCTCGCCAATTTGTTGCATCCATTGCCGCCACACTGGTGGTTTCGCTGGTCGCGCTGGTTGCCACTTTTGCTGACGGACACATCGCTTCTCCTCGCGAACTTTTTTCACTCACAGCACCGCTTGGAGGCGCGCTCGCCGCATTTGGACTTTGTGCTCAATTCGCTCGTGAAGGCGGCACTTACGCACTTTATTCACTGGGCTGCTCAAACCGAAAACTACATTTCATTCGCCTTTTGGTTTTGATTCCATTTTTAGCAACACCGACCACAAAAAGAATCGAGCAACCAGCTGAAAACATTACGTTTTCATTCGATTCTCAAAATCTTTCATTCGGAGAAGATGCAGTTCTGATTTCATGGAACGGCACCGATGCACAACGCAGCGATTTTAAAGACGTTTTCAGAGATTTTCCAAAACCTCAAAGCGAATTACGCACAAAGCGAGACCTTTTATATATGTCTCCATTTTGGCGATTTGCACTTCAGCTCGCCGGTCGACTTCTCATTTGCGCATTTGGAATCTTGATTTTGGCCAAACCTCAAAGCACAGAGCGAAGTCTCGCTTTCATCTGTGTTTTTTCAGCACTCATCTCTTCGATTGGGCACTTTCTTGCCTAAGCGCAAATCTGCCTTGACAGCAAAAACACAAACTTCAAAATTCGCGCCACGCTAAAAAACGGAAAAAGGCCAACTTTCAAGAAAGTTGCGGCGTTATCAAATTCGTTTGGCGGTAATAAATTGTAAAAAACTCGTGCACTCTTGGCTCTGAGCACGCACTCAAACCTTGACAGTGGACCTGTAAATACAAAAAATTCCCTAACTTCATAGGCTCGCGTGAGGAGACAGTATGTTCGCGGTTATCATCCACGAAAAGGGCGGCCAACCCAGGCGCCAGGCTTTCTCGAAGACCGAAGTCACCATCGGTCGCGTTCAGGGTAACGATATTGTCCTTCCCAAACAGAACGTCTCCAAGCGACACAGCCGCATCGTTCTAAAAGACGGAAAGTTCATCATCGTCGACCTCAAGTCGACCAACGGAACTTACGTAAATGGCCGTAAAATCGCCTCTCCTATGGTGATTAAGGGTCAAGATAAAATCTACATCGGCGACTTCATCATTTCGGTTGAAGGCGCTGAAGGCGAAGGCGGATTTGATTTGCCACCCATTCCTGGTGCCGGTGCGTCTTTGCCGCCCATTCCTGGTGCGAGCGCGTCTTTGCCGCCTATTCCAGGTGCGGGCACATCTTTGCCGCCAGTTCCGCCGCAAGCGCCTGCTATGCCTGCAGCAGCTCAGCCTCCGCTGATTCCCGTTGCGCCTCAGGTTCAAAAACCTGCCGCTCCAGTTATGCCGGCTCCGATTCCACAGCCTGCGCCGCTTACGCCGGCCGCTCAGCTTCCGCCTGTTGTTCCGCTGGCGCCTGCTGCACCGCTTCCGCCTGTTGCGCCTGCAGTTCCTGCTGCTCCGGTGCTGCCCGCCGCGCCTGTTTTGCCGGCCGCGCCTCTCGCGCCTGCGGCTCCACTTTCTCCTGTCGCTCCTGCTGCTCCCG
>JAZUEA010000445.1:0-1940 GCA_045639945.1 Myxococcota bacterium | reverse complement strand
GGCAACCACAGCCACCGGCATTGAAACCACTGCGGTTCCACCATCACCATCTTGAACTGTGGCTTCAACCAAAAATTCGCCGCGACCATTAAAGGCGTGCGTCACCGTCGTTTGATTTAAATAAGTAGTGCCATCACCCATGTTCCAAGTGATGTACGGCGGCAAATCGCCTTCGGCATCATCCACTTCAAGCGTAAACGTGGCCGCAATCGCTTGCTCAGCCTGAGCAATGCCATCCACCATGGGCAACGACACACTTAAAGAAACGACAGGATCGCGGTTTTGAACAGAAATCTGAGAAGTCGTTGAGGAAACGCTGCCGTCTTCATCGAGAACTCGCAGCGTAATGGTGTAGTTGCCGTTATCCTGCCAAGCATGCGTTATTAAAGGAGAATCAGACGATTCGGTTGTGCCATCACCAAAATCCCATTCGTATCTAACAATGGGATCTACTTCGTTGCCCGGCCGACTTGCGCTTGCATCCAACGAAACCAGTTCACCTTCCGTTGCGCGATTGGAGCTATCCAAACCGGAGACAATGCGGAAAGAAGCTGTTGGCGAAACGTCAAAAACGGTCATTGTCGTGGTGGCGACGGTTGACGAATCTGTATCAAAAACAGCGAGTTTCACTTCAAACGTGCCCGCTGTTGTGTAAACGTGCTCAACAGTCGGCGAAGTAGAGCTCACAATTTCAGAGCCATCTCCAAAATCCCATTCATATTTGGTGATGGGATCAATCTCGCCACCTGCACGACTCAGCGATGCATCAAATGAAACGTTTGTACCTTCTGTGACGAAATAGCTATCGGCGCTGAAAACGGCATTGGGCTGTAAGTCTGCAACGTTCAAAGTGAAACAGCCTTTAGTTGAGCTATCAGCGTCGCTCACCGTAACGCAAACTTCGTAATCACCATCTTTATTATAGATGTGTGAAATTGAATTCAGCCTTGCTCCGATGCTCTTTTCGGACCCATCGCCGAAATCCCACTCGTAACCCGTAATCGGTTCGGAAACAGCGCCTGCCGATGCACCAGCCGTCATCACCACGGCATTTCCTTCAACGGGCACAACAGAACCAAGCACTCGCGGATTTACAGAAGGAGACGCGTCTCCAATGACAACTTGAGCACTGGTGGTGCACGAGGCGCCGGACTGCGTCGAAATGGTCAGCTCCACCTCGTAGGTGCCTTCGTTTGCAAAGCTGTAATCAATGGAAGATGCGGTTGGCGTACGCAGCGGCAAAGTGCCATCACCAAAATTCCAGCTGTAGACCGTAACGATTTCATCCGCCAAATCGGTCCCCGTTGCGTCGAAGTGCAATTCTTGGCCCACCACACCACTCGCGGGAGAAGCCATGACGCACGTCAGCTCGGAGGCAAACGCAGGAGAGGAAACTGTAATGGCCAGGGCAACGAGAGTTCGCAAAAGACGCATCGAGATACCCTTTAAAAATAACACCTCAGAGTACCTATCTTCGCTACGATAAGCAAAATGATTAGGCGTTCCACAATCGATCTCACAACAATTCCGTCAAAAATATCTCTTTAAAACTCACGAAACACACTATTTGAAAAAGAATCATCGCAACCTTGCGATCAGAGTCGCGAGTCCGTACTATTTCGCGTTTCATGGGCGCAAAGGGTGCCCTCGGAGAATGCGATGCGCGTTTTAAAGCTTACTCCTGTGACACTTTTCCTGTGCGGATGCTTGTTCGGAGCCACAGCCTGCGACGACGATGACACAGCCGGCGGAGGCGGAAATACGCGCACTGATGCCCAAGTAGACTCCGGAATAGAAGTCGATTCTTCCGTTTTAATCGACGCTGCGGTCGATGCCGAAGTGCCTTGCGAATGCGAAAAAAATCTCGTTTGCAACGCTCAAGGCGAATGTATCAGCCGAGAACCGTGCACCACCAACGACGACTGCGTTGACGATCTAAT
>JAZUEA010000444.1:0-17293 GCA_045639945.1 Myxococcota bacterium | reverse complement strand
TCACCGGCCGCGTGGGTATCATCGAAGGTTCCGGCGGTGTTGGTTTGGATGCTTCGTTCTTTGACGACCAACTGCAGATTTCGAGCGACTTGTTCGGATTCTCCGATAACGTGAATCCGCACTTGAAGTTCTGGGCGCGTTATACTTTCTTTACGCACCTTTACGTGGCCGCAGGTATTGACGAAGTGCTCAACGAAGAGCTGCGTGATTACTTTGTGGGCGTGGGCATTGAATTCAACGATACTGACCTGAAAGCACTGATTTCCGTTGCTCCATGATCAGATAGCGCAACACTGTGACCCGATCTCGTTGACAGACGATTTCAACTTTGATAGCGTGCGCCGCTCAAAAGTTGTGCCAGGTGTTTCATGGCTTTGAAGACCCTCAATTTAACCTTCCGCCTCGATGAGCTGAGTGCTGAGGGACGTGCGTTCGAAGGCGAATTGCCAGTTGACGTGCTGTCAGAGGACTTGAACGGCCTTTGTGGGACGCTTGGTTTTCGCGTCATCACACCCGCGAAAGTGTCCGGAACTGCTTACCTTTCGGGTGAATCCGAGGTGATCATTTCGGCAAAGTGTGAGGTGCGCGTTGGTTTTGATTGTGCCCGTTGCTTAGAAGCTCGCGAAATGGATGTGAAATTCCGCGGCGACTACGTAATGGTGCAGCGCACACCGGCAGAGCCTGTTAAGCCCAGCAAGTCGAAAAAGGGCAAAGAGGCCGAGCCCGAAGATGTGTGCTTGTTGACCGATGAAGATCTCGAAGAAAACGATACGTATCCCTTTGATGGCGACACGATCGATCTTTCCGATCTTTTCCGTCAAAATCTGGTTCTTGAAATGCCAATGAATCCCAAGTGTGAGATCGTTGGCGAAAAGTGTGTAAGCCTGGGGACGCACACGGGATCAGGCGAGGATTCCTCAGAGAAATCTGAGGAAGAATCAATCGATCCGCGGTGGGCGCCGCTCTTGGCATTGAAACGTAAGATGGGCGAGTGATCGCTCGATAATGGGACGAGGCGCAACGCTTCGTCATAGTAAGAGGTCATCATGGCTGTCCCGAAGCGGAAAAAGTCCCGCACCAAGCGCGATACGCGCCGTGCAACGCACAGCATCACCGCCACCGCTTTCAACCTGTGCGAGAAGTGTGGTGCTCCTAAGGAAGCGCACCGTGTCTGCCGTCACTGCGGCTGGTACAAGGATCGCTACGTTCTCAAGCTCGAAGAGGTCGAGGCCTGAGCGTGACGGTTGAGGCGCGTGGAGAATCTCCGGTGCTTCCGGTGGTCCTCGACGCGATGGGTGGGGATCGTGCTCCTGCCGTAACGGTAGAAGCTGCGATCGCTGCCTGTGACGCGGGATTGGGACCCTTGATTTTGACCGGCGATGCCGATCGAATTCAAGCGGAGTTCGAGCACCATTCGGGCGTATCTCTTGAGAATTTACCCATAGAGATACTGCATGCCTCTGAGGTGATCGGCATGGCCGAGCATCCCAGTAGGGCTGCGCGAACCAAGAAAGACAGTTCAATGCATGTTGGACTGAACTTGGTTCGTGACGGCGTGGCCTCGGCTTTTGTCTCTGCGGGAAATAGTGGCGCGGTAATGGCAACAGCGATTCTTACGCTGGGGCGCATTGCCCGCTGCGACCGCCCCGCGCTTGCTTCTGTAATGCCAACCGGTGGCAAAACGCCCACGATTGCGGTTGACATTGGTGCCAACGTTGAATGCCGGGCCTCGCATCTCGTGCAATTTGCACTCCTCGGAGCTGCTTATGCCGAGCTTGTGTTGGAGCGAACTCGTCCAACTGTGGGCTTGCTCGCCAACGGAACCGAGCCAACGAAAGGCACCGAAACCTTAAGGGAAGCGCATCGCCTCCTCACGCAAACCGACCTTCGATACGTTGGTTTTGTGGAAGGCAGCGCTTTACCTTTAGGTGAAGTCGACGTGATTGTGACCGATGGTTTTGTCGGAAATGTGGCGCTCAAAGTTTCCGAAGGCGTGGCTCTTGGGCTTATTCAGCGACTGCAAGCTGAGCTCGAAGGCGACGTTTTGGGCTCGCTGGGCGCGCGTTTAATGAAGCGTGCATTCCAACGGTTGGATCGAGATCTGGATTGGCGAAAGACGGGTGGCGCACCGCTTTTGGGTGTCAACGGAATCGTCACAGTTGCGCATGGAGCCTCAAATCCCGCGGCTTTGGTCGAGGCGATTCGGTTGGCTCGCAAACTGTACGCCGCCGATCTTAATACTCGCCTTGAGATTGCTCTCGAAGAAGCCAACGCTCCGCTGGAACTTCAAACCAGCACCTCCGAATTGCCGATTACGCGCAGCGGTGGTTTCGAGAATCCTTGAGGCTTTGCTTCTGAGATCTAAAAAATGAAAGAAAACGAGAGCCTGGAAGAGCGCGTGCGTCGTTTGATTGTGACGCAGCTGAACGCGGTGGAGAAGGATGTGGTGCCCGAGGCCTCGTTTATCGATGATTTGGGTGCGGATTCTCTTGATCTGGTCGAACTGATGATGGCGTTCGAAGAGGATTTCGGTGTTGAAATTCCCGACGAAGCGGTTGAGCAGATTCGCACCGTTCAAGATGCGCTGAACTACATCCAGCAGCACCGCGCGTAAAAATGCGCACCGAAGCGAGGCGGGTCGTCATCACCGGCGTGGGGCTGATCTCGCCCGTCGGTGTTGGCACGCGAGCTACATTTGAAGCTCTGCTGGCAGGCCAAAATGGCATAAGGCCCATTACCGCATTCGACGCGTCCGAATTCTCATCGCGTATTGCCGGCGAAGTGCTTGATTTTGTTCCAGAAAATTTTATGGATGCAAAATCAGTTAAGCGCGCGGATCGATTTATTCAGTTTGCGGTCGCGGCTGCACAAATGGCGTTGCAAGACTCAGGGGTAGAGCCTTCGGATGCGCTTAGAGCTGCTTGTGGCGTAATTTGCGGTGTTGGTTTTTGCGGACTCGCAACCATTGAAGAAGCTGCGAAAACCCTTGCGGCGAGCGGACCTCGACGGCTGAGTCCTGTCATGATTCCACGCTGCATTCCAAATTTGGCGGCTGGTCAAATCGCCTTAAATTTCGGAATGTTAGGCCCAAGTTTTGGCGTGAGTTCGGCGTGCGCAAGTGGTGCTCATGCGCTGGGCGAAGCGGCTCGAATCATTGCTCGCGGCGATGCGGATTTCATGTTGGCTGGTGGTTCTGAGGCGGCAGTCACTCCGCTTGGTGTGGGTGGATTTGCGGCGATGCGGGCACTTTCCACGCGAAACGACGATCCGGCGCATGCTTCAAGGCCGTTTGATCGTGATCGCGATGGATTTGTGATGGCCGAGGGCGCGGGCATTTTGATGCTCGAAGAGGCGGAAGCGGCACAGTCGCGTGGTGCTCGCATTTATGCAGAGCTTGCCGGCGTGGGCATGGCGACGGACGCTTACCATATTACAAGGCCTGATCCGGATGCGGCTGGCGCGCGGCGTGCAATGGAAAATGCATTAAAAGACGCTGGGTTGCAGCCGAATGACGTGCAGCACATCAATGCTCACGGTACTTCCACACCGCTCAACGATAAAACGGAATCCAAAGCCATTGAGCTCGTGTTTGGTGATCACGCAAAATCGATTGCGGTCAGCAGCAATAAATCGATGACGGGCCACATGTTGGGCGCGGCGGGCGCACTCGAAGCAGGCGTGACGGCGCTTTCAATTTTTGAGCAACGGGTGGCACCAACGATGAACTTGGTGTACCCCGATCCGGAATGTTGTTTGGATTACGTGCCGAACACGGCGCGTGAGCTTGAAATTGAAGCGGCGCTTTGCAACAGCTTTGGCTTTGGCGGCACAAACGTGTCGCTTGCACTTCGGCGTTTTCATTCATAATTTTTAAAAGAGGGTAACGATGAGCAATGATTTTGTCGTAGCGATTTCGTCGGATCACGCGGGCTTTTTCCTGAAGGACGCCTTGGTTGCGTATTTGGTGAAAGTTTTGGGCGCTGAGCGCGTGATGGATTTAGGTCCGGCGGACGCGACGCGTTGCGATTACCCCGACAAAGCCGCTTTGGTGGCGCACGCGATTCAAGATGGCAAGGCGCAGTTTGGCGTTTTGGTCTGTGGCAGCGGCATTGGCATTTCGATGGCGGCCAACAAGCACAACGGCATTCGCGCGGCTTTGTGCCACGACGTGACCACCGCTCGTTTGTGTCGCCAGCACAACGACGCAAACGTGATTTGCTTGGGCGCGCGCATCATTGGCGAAGGCGTTGCTTGTGATGCCATCGACGCATTCCTCTCGGCTTCGTTTGAAGGCGGCCGTCACACCGGTCGCATCGAAAAAATGGCCGAAATTGAGCGCTCCGAAAAAGCGCGCGGCTGAGTTTTAAAATGCAGGATCTCGAACGGTACATGTATGAGGCGCTCCGGTTGACGGAGCAAGCGACGCATCGCGTAAGTCCAAATCCTCTTGTCGGCGCGGTGGTTGTGTCGAATGGCGAGGTGATCGGTCGCGGTGTTACGTCCAAGCCGGGGCATGCGCACGCCGAGGTTTCTGCACTTCGTGAGGCGGGCGAGCGAGCAAAAGGCGCCGATCTCTTTGTGACATTGGAGCCGTGCTGTCACTTTGGCCGAACGCCGCCGTGCACTGAAGCGATTTTGCGAGCTGGCATTGCGCGCGTTTTCGTGGGCATGCTCGATCCGAATCCTCGCGTTTTAGGAAAAGGCGTAGAACGCTTAAAAAACGCGGGTGTACACGTTGAAACTGGTGTTTGCGAAACCGAATGCAAGCGCTCGCATGCGTCGTTTGAGTGTTACATCAAAAATGCGCGACCCTATGTCACGTTGAAAGCGGCGGTTACCTTGGATGGTCGAATCGCGTGTGCGAACGGTCATTCTCGGTTTGTCACGGGTTCGGAAGCGCGCCTTGATGTGCATCGGCTGCGAGCCAAGAACGACGGCATTTTGGTGGGTGCTCAAACGCTGTTGTTCGACGATCCCCAGCTCGATGTACGCGATGTGCCAGGTGAATCGCCGCGTCCGGTGATTTTGGATTCATCGCTTCGCATGCCGCTCACTGCGCGTTGCTTGGCTGGGAATCCGCTGATTTTTTGCGCAGAAGACGCTGCAAAAGATCGTGCACTTGCCCTGACCGATGTAGGCGCAGAAATTGTGCCTGTGCCGTTTGAAGTCGCTGCAGATTGTAAAAAACTTAATCTTTCTGCAGTGTTAAGCGAACTTGGTAAGCGCGACATGGTTAAGCTTTTGGTCGAAGGCGGCGGTGCGGTGCACGGCAGTTTTCTTCAGTCGCGCTTGGCGGACGAGCTTTGCCTTTACGTTGCGCCCAAGGCGATTGGCCGTGGTCGTCCGGTTTTTGATTTGGCGTCGGTCGATTCGATGGATCGCGCGTGGTGTTTGAGCGAGGTCGAGTGGGCCACGTTTGGCATGGACGCGCGCGTGACGGGTCGCGTGGTTTATCCGGAGTCTTCGTGTTTACGGGATTAATCGAGGCGCAAGGCGTTCTTCGTCGCATGGAAACACGTGGATCGGGTCGTCGAGCCACGTTTTCTGCGCCGTTTGTTTCTGAATTAGCGCTCGGCGATTCGGTGGCTTGCGATGGCGTTTGTTTGACTGTGGTCGCGCTTTCGTCCGATACCTTTTCCGTTGATATTTCCGCAGAGTCCATTGCTCGCTCAACGTTGGGAGCGCTCTCAACTGGCGGCACAATTCACCTGGAGCGTGCCATGCAAATGGGCGGTCGATTTGGCGGTCATATCGTGAGTGGACACATCGATGGTGTCGGTCGGCTCACGGCGCGAGAAAAGTTGGGTGAAGCCCAAAAACTCACTTTTTCGGGACCGGGCAAACTTGCGCGTTACGTGGTTGAAAAAGGTTCCATCGCGATCGACGGTGCGAGCTTGACGGTCAACGAAGTGCACGATTATCGAGGCGGAGATTTCACATTTTCTATCGTGCTCATTCCGCACTCGCAGTCGCTTTTGCATTTGGGAGAGCGGCCCGTTGGCACGCAGGTGAATCTTGAAGTAGACGTCATAGGCAAGTACGTCGAACGAATGGTTTCTAAAACTCAACAATCTTCAGGACTTACAATCGAAGATTTGGCGAGAGCAGGCTTCTAAAAGCTGCTAAAAAACCAGATTTATGTTGGCGAAAAGTCGGCGTAAAAAGTCGACAAAACCAACAACCGGAATTTCCGGAGTGGTTCTTTCAGAGGAGAGTCGAATGACGACCGAGCAGCGTGCGGTGATCGAGCGGGTCGAGGCTGGGATGGAGGACATGCGCCAGGGTAAAATGGTTATCCTGGTCGACGATGAGAACCGCGAAAATGAAGGTGATTTGGTTGCAGCGGCCGAAAAAATCACGCCGGAAATTATCAATTTCATGGTGCGTTTTGGACGCGGCGTGCTTTGCTTGGCGCTGACGGGTGAGCGTTGCGATCAGCTCGGTCTGCAAATGATGGTGCCCGTGAACAAGAGCGCATTCTGCACGGCGTTCACTGTGAGCATCGAATCGGCTGAAGGCGTGACCACAGGTGTGAGCGCGGCTGATCGTGCGCACACGATTAAAACGGCAGTGGCGCCGAATGCCAAACCCAGCGACATCGCGAGCCCGGGTCACATCTTTCCGCTGCGTGCACGTGATGGCGGCGTTTTGGTGCGCACTGGCCAAACGGAAGGTTCGGTTGATTTGGCGCGACTCGCAGGTCTGACGCCAGCTGGCGTGATTTGCGAAGTGATGAACGACGACGGCACGATGGCTCGTCGGCCGCAGCTTGAAGTGATGGCAGCGGAGCACGGCCTGCGCATTTTGTCGGTCGCAGATATCATCGAGTATCGCTTGTTGCGTGAGCGTTTGGTTGAGCGCGTGACGGAATCCGAACTCACGATTCCCGGTGTAGGCGATTTTCGCGCTGTGGTTTATCGCTCGCTGGTCGACGATTCGGAGCACTTGGCGCTGGTCAAGGGCCATCCGAGCGCAGATCACGCTGTTTTGGGGCGTGTGCACCAGGCGAATGGCTTGAGTGACATTTTTGGCATTACAGCTTCTGGCACGGTTGATGGACGTCAGCGTATTTTGTGGGCGCTTCGTCAAATCGAAGAAGCGGGCGAAGGCGTTTTGGTGTACTTGACGCAAAAAGACGTCACTCTCTCAACGCTGCTTGGCCAAAAAACTCAAAAAAATCCAAAGAATAAGGGCTCAATTGGCTTGCCTGTTGAACTTTGTGAGTTCGGCATTGGCGCGCAAATTTTGCTCGATCAGGGCGTTCGACAGATTCGTCTCTTGACGACGACGCCCTCGCGTATCAAAGGCATTGAAGGCTACGGGTTGAGCGTGGTGGAGCAAATCACCATTCCAGCCCGCGAGGAGTAAAACCGTGAGCTCTGAGAACATGAGCAAGCCCGAAACCATCGAAGGAAATCTTGTCGCGCAAGGCCATCGCTTTGCTCTCGTGGTTTCGCGTTTCAACAGCTTTATTACGGAGCGCCTCATTGAAGGTGCCGAAGACGCGCTGATTCGCCATGGCGCAACCATGAACGACATCACGCTCGTTCGTTGCCCTGGCGCATTCGAATTGCCGTTGGTTGCCAAGCGTGTTGCGCGTTCGCATCGCTTTGATGCCGTGATCGCGTTGGGTGCCGTGATTCGTGGTTCTACGCCGCACTTTGATTACGTGGCTGCCGAGTGCTCCAAGGGTTTGGCGCAGGTTGCGTTGAGCGAAGACGTTCCCGTCGCGTTTGGCGTTTTGACGTGCGACACCATCGAGCAGGCCATCGATCGCGCTGGTACCAAGGCTGGCAACAAGGGCGCTGATGCTGCTGTGACCGCGATCGAAATGGTCGATCTTTTGAATCGCTTGGGAGACGCCCAATGATGCAGCCACGCCGTGCGGCGCGTGAAATCGCTCTGGTCATTCTTTTTGCTGCGGACGCGATGCGCATTGAATCGCCGGAAACCGCGCTCAGTTTGGCGCGCATTTTGCGTGACGACGAAGAGATCATGAATGACCTTTTTGGCGAGCACGCTCAGGATTACCGCGTTTCGATGTTTTCCGGCTCTGAGCTTTGGGATTTTGCGGAGCGCCTCATCGCTGGTTCGCTCAGCAATGCCAAGATCATCGACGATTTGATCACGCGTTGCTCGCACAACTGGAAATTGGTGCGCATGAGCCGGGTCGATCGCAACATCATGCGGTTGGCCACTTACGAGCTCGCGTTCGAAGGCGATAACGGTCAAGGCAAGCGCCGCAACAAAGATGGCGGATTCGACGGCGTGCCTGTTAAAGCCACGTTGAACGAAGCCATTGAAATCGCCAAGCGTTACGGCACCGAAGAAAGTGGCAAATTCGTCAACGGCATCTTGGATCGCATCGCTCAGGAACTTGAGCGCAAGGCCAAGGAGCCCGCGAAGAAGTGAGTCCGTCTCCCTTGCGCACAGCGTCACAATCGGTTTTGCCACCGGAAAATTCGCAGCACGTCAGTGATTTGGTTGCGGATTTCTTTGGTGGTGAATTTGCTGATCCGCTGGTTTTGGCGCTTCGTCTGGATCACCGACCTTTGCACGGTTTGACCGGACGCGTCGATTGGCGGTTGGGCGGTCGTTTGTCGGCGCTGTGTCGTCAAGGATTGGTGCCTATACGAGGTCCACTTTTGCTGCCGCCGTTTGATGTGCTGCCGTGTGGCCGCATTTTGTGCTGGCGCGTGGGCTCGATTACACCCGTCGAAATGGCGCGCGCGATTGCAAACATGGGATTTGGCACACCCGGGCTTTGTCCTGCGGATTTCGGATTTCATCGCCATGAAGTGCAAAACGCTTTTGGCGGCAACGTGTTGATTTACGGCGATCGCTGATGCGTGCCTGTTTTCGCGAGTTCATTCGATGAGTCGCTTGGTTCTTGGAACCGCACCGACCAAGCATGTGCCGGTTCGTCGAATTCTGCGATTTTCGTTTGTGGTGTTTGTGCTGGTTCTCGTCATTGTGCGGCTGTTTTTTTTGCAGCTGGCTTTGGTGCAGGGCAACACCATGGCACCGCTGTTGGTCGACGGTGATCTCGTGATGATTCGTCAGCGCGGAAAACCGCAGCTGGGCGATGTGGTTGTCGTAGAGCAAGCTGGGCGCGCGGTTTGGCGTCGCGTGTTGGGTCTTCCCGGCGATGTGATGGGCACCAAAAACGGAGTGTTGACGCTGAACGGCGTTGCGCTTGAAACGCGCGCGATTGGTTCCTTCGGTTATTATGAAGGCAAAGATCGTCAAGAACGTCGCCAAAAGCGGTTGCGTGAGGCATTGCCCGACGGGAGCGCGCACTCGATTTTGGGCGATTACCAAGGTGCGTTGAATCCCTGGTTTTTAGAGCTGGACGAAATCGAAGTGCCGCCCGGTTACTATTTTGTCTTTTGCGACAACCGGCCAACGTGTGCGCAAGATGAGCTTTCCGGTTTGGTGCCAGCAAGCGCTGTCAATGGCATTGCGAATCGAATTTTGTGGCAAGGCTCGAACCGCATAACCGCAGAGCAGAGTTCGAATCACGTGATTGACCAGAACGTTCGAGAAGGTCAGTCTTCTACGCGATAGCTTTAAGGCAGCGCTGCGTCAGCAAGATCGTAATGATTTTGCGGTTTTTGAACTTGCTGCGATTCTTTGGGTTGCGTTTCTGCCAATCGCTGCGAGTGCGCTGTGCTGTGCGGGCGAAAATAAAGCGGCAAGTAGAGATTGCTGTTGGGCGGCAAGTCGTCCCAAAGTGCGGCGTCTTTTGCGAGCGCATCCAAAATGCAGTGCGTGAGCGTTCGCTGGAGCAGCCCATCAACAGCGATGCGTGGTTGCGATGGCTCACCAATTAGGGAAGTTTGAAGCTCAATAAAAATCGCGCCTTGAATACGCTGAAGTGGTGTGTGTGTTGAACGCACACAGTCTTGCGTCGCACGAGCTGCTCGCTGCAAAAGCATTTTTGCTTCGGGAACGACGTGATTTTTTGCGCGAATTGGACCGATTTTTAACGTGAGATGCTCAACAGAGGGCGCAGTTTTTGGCGAAACAATGTCGTCCAAAATGGCGAACTGTGTTTCCTGCAATTGAATTTTGCCACTTGCCACCTCAAACGTGTCGCTTGACAGCTGAAGCGTGCCTTCGCCGTGAGCCTCAGAAATAGGACGAACGCGCAAATTCAAAAATAGCTGGCCGTTTTGGTGCGCTTCGATGGTTTGTGCAAGCGCCTCGGCGGGAAGCGAAATGCGCAGCGCTGAACGTGCCTTCAAATGAAGTGACCGAGCGCGTTGCACATTGGCTGGCAAATTGATCGAAAAGCGAATCGCTAAAATTTCACGTCGTGCGTCGTAACCCAAAAGCTCAAATTCAGAAGACTCAAGGAGAATTTCGCTCAGCGATTCTTTGGGAGTTTGATCCGCGTGCAATTCAACGACGTATGTCTCTTCTGTCGGCGTTTGTGCCACGGCAGGTGCATGACTGACAATGGAGAGAGATGCGAAAAGAATCGAACGCAGAAACATGGTGGCTCATTTGTTGGATTTCGACCACTAAACAGTTCAAAATGCGGCTCTATTCCAAAGAGGTGAAAGATGCGATTTTTATCTGCGCATTCTTTTTCTGCAATCTTGGCAGTGTTGGTGTGGTTTGTTTTTCCGTTTGCGGTGTGCGCCGAAACGCTACCTGATTCGGGTGTAGCAGAAGAGGTCGCTGCTCCAGCGGAATCTTCAAAATCCTCGGAAATTACTGCAAAATTCGAACACGCGATTTTACCCAGGCTTTCCGAAAACGAAGGCCGTGGTGCGAATGTTTTGGTCTTAAAAATTTCTGGCACCATTGATTTGGGACTCGCACCGTTTGTTGAGCGCGCACTTCGTGAAGCGGGTTCGATTGAGGCCATTGTTTTGGACGTGGACACATTTGGTGGCCGAATCGATGCGGCTGTTCAAATCCGCGATGCCATTTTGGCTACGAATGTACCTACCATTGCCTACATCAATCGGAGAGCGATCAGTGCTGGCGCGCTCATTTCGTTGGCTGCAGACACGATTGTGTTTGCGCCAGGCGGCAGCATGGGAGCAGCGACGCCGGTTCAAATCAAAGATGGTCAAGCCGAAGCGGTGGGCGAAAAAACGGTGAGTTACATGCGCGCCGAAATGCGAGCCACCGCCGAAGCCAAAGGTCGTTCCGGTGCGGTTTGTGAGGCCATGGTCGATGCGGACGTTGAGATTGACGGCGTAACTCCGAAAGGCAAGTTGCTGACTGTGAGCGCGAAAGAGGCCGAAGAATTTGGACTTTCTGCTGCTCAAGCTTCAACGCTGAGCGAGCTTCTCAAAAATGTTGGTTTGACACATGCCTTGATTCAAACGCCGGAAGTGACGTGGTCTGAAAAGTTGGCGCGATTTTTAACCGACCCCACGGTGAGCGGCATTTTGATGTCGATCGGCATGCTGGGCATTGTGGTCGAACTTTGGTCGCCAGGCTTTGGACTTCCCGGAATTGTTGGAATTTTGTGCTTGGGCGGTTTCTTTGGTGGTCACTATGTCGCCAACTTGGCTGGCTCAGTTGAATTGATTCTGCTTTTGTTGGGATTGATGCTTTTGGCTCTTGAAGTCTTTGTTATTCCTGGATTTGGTGTTTGCGGCATCAGCGGTATTTTTTGCGTAATTTTAGGTCTTACGCTTTCCACTACTGGCTTGCCGTTGATTACAGCTTGGGAAATCGGTGAATTTTCATCGGCGCTTGGAAAAGTTCTGATTTCCCTTTGCGTGACCATTTTATTGCTCGTTTTTGTGATTCGATTTTTGCCCAAGAGCGCGGTGGGGCGCCATTTGGTGCTCAATTCCTCGCTCGCCAAAGACGGAGTTCATCTGGGTGATGCAGGTCAAGCAGCACCTGAGCAGTGGGCGGAATACGTTGGGCTTACAGGTGTGGCACAACCCGACTTGCACATGGCCGGAAAAGCTCGAATTGCCGGAGATTTAGTCGATGTTGTGAGTCAAGGTGATTACATCAACGCTGGCGAAGCGATTCGCGTGATTCAAGTGGAAGGCGTTCGTATCGTTGTGGTTCGAGACGCCCAAAATTCTGAAAAAGAAGCATAACGATTTGATTCTATAGGAGAATTAAAATGGAGGATCACATGGTTATTATCGGCTTAATTGCCGTCGTCGTTTTCATCGCAGTTTTCTTGCACTTTGTGCCGCTGGGACTTTGGATTTCCGCCGCATCGTCAGGCGCGGGCGTTGGCATTGGCCAGCTCATCGGCATGCGCCTTCGCCGTGTTCGTCCGGATGCCATTGTTAACCCGCGTATCGCCGCCGTGAAGGCTGGCCTTCGCATGGGCATTGACGAACTCGAAGCACACTACCTGGCCGGCGGCAACGTGAACCGCGTGGTCAACGCTCTGATTTCTGCTCAAAAAGCTGGCATTACGCTCACGTTTGCGCGCGCTGCCTCCATTGATTTGGCCGGTCGTGACGTGCTTGAGGCCGTTCGCATGAGCGTCAATCCGAAAGTTATTCAAACGCCGCGCGTGGCTGCTGTTGCTGCCGACGGTATTCAGCTCATCGCGATTGCCCGTGTGACGTTGCGCGCCAACATCGATCGTTTGGTCGGTGGTGCTGGTGAAGAAACCATTCTCGCACGCGTTGGCGAAGGCATTGTGACCACCATCGGTTCGTCGGTTACGCACAAAGCAGTTCTTGAAAACCCCGATTTGATCTCTAAGACCGTCGCCAGCAAGGGCTTGGATGCAGGCACCGCATTTGAGATTTTGTCTATTGATATCGCGGATGTTGACGTTGGTGAGAACATTGGCGCCAAGTTGCAAATCGATCAGGCCGAAGCCGACAAAAACATTGCTCAGGCGCAAGCTGAAAGCCGTCGCGCGATGGCCGTTGCCTTGGAGCAGGAAAATCGCGCTCGCGTTCAGGAAGCTCACGCGAAGGTTATCGAAGCAGAAGCCGATGTGCCGCGCGCCATGGCTCAAGCGCTCCGCAGCGGCAACTTGGGTTACATGGACTACTTGCAGGCCAAGAACATCGAAGCTGACACTGCGATGCGCCGTCAGATCTCCGGTGAGGATCAGAAACAGTGAGTTTGGATCGCTTGATAGATCCGGAAACGCCTGAATTTTTACGGCGTTTTCTTTTAAGCGAGATTTTAGGACCGCCCATGTCTGTGCGTCTCCGCCGCGTATGGGCTGAGCGCCTAGCCAAGCAAGCTAACCACGATGCTAAAAAGCCGAATCCGCAAGAACCTGATAAAATCCGGTAACTTACAATGGAATTCGACACTCTAAAAGTCGTGCTAGAAATTGGCCTTTTTGTGGTTATTGGAGCTGCAAGGCTGATTTCTTGGGCGAAAAAAGTTCAAGGGAATTCACCTGCGTCCGGGAAAAGCGTGCCGTTGGCGCAGGTGAAAAAGTCTTCTCGTGAGCTCTCGCCAGCAATGCGACACCGCTATCTTGCGGCTCGAAAAGCGTTTTTGGATTCAGATCAATCGTCGATGTCTGTCGAATCCACGCGAAATCTCATCGCTCAAGCCAACGCTGAGCAGTATTCGATGCGCGAGATTCAGGAACTGCTCAATCTGCTTCGCTCTGGTGAATTGCCGCCTGAACTGCAGTCCTCACAAGAGGAATTGCCGAGAGCAAAAAATGTGGTCAAAGCGGCTAACAAGAATTCAGCCAACAGCCAACATTTTGAGAGTGGTGGTCCGGAGGAAATTCCGGAATCTCTGAAGGTGCGAATTAAGTTGGCGCGCGAGGCTTTTATCGATCCTGCGTGTAGCTCTGAAGTGTTTAAACAACTCAAAAAGCACATGACGGATCACGCTGTTTCTTTGGGGTACAACAAAGAGCAGATCAGGTCGTTTGTTAAAAAGGTCCAAAAGCCGGTTAAGAAGCAGGACGCTCACGATTTTCCGGCAGCTTCTCAGAAAGTTGCATCTTCTGCATCGCAACCTGGCGAACAAAAAAGCTTTTTGCCGATTCCTACGGTTTCTTCAAAATCCCGTGACCGAAAGTTGGGCGGCGGATTTTTGGGAAAGCCCATCACTGCTCAAGATCTCCGCGAGGCGTTGGTTCTTCGCGAATGCCTCAAGCGCCGGCGTTGTTTCCTTCACTGAAAATCCCTTTTCAAATCGCAATGTTTGCTGCGCTGCACGGTTGTGGATACAGCGTTGTGCGTGCGCCGCAAACGTGCCACGTGGGCCTGATTGAAGATCGCACCACCGAAGGCGATTTAGGGCGAATCGCGCGGCGGCATTTGCAGAACTACTTTGAACGTGGAACGGACTCGTGCTCTGTTACAGGTTCGCTTTCGCTTGCATCTGAGTTGCCTATCGCGTCGGATTCGCTAGGTGCGTCTGTGTATCGCCTTGAAATTACTTTAAAATTAATACGCGATTCTTCGCTCTGGCGTGCAGAGGGTCAGGCGATCTATCTACGGGGGGCAAATCTCGCAACAACGCGACTGGCGCGGCGTGCGGCGTTCGAAGAAGCGGTCGACAAAGCCTGCGCGGAAATCGTGAAAGACATTGAATTTTAAAGCGATTCTCAAAAACGGCGAAGCGTCTGTTTATCTTTTGCACGGCGACCAGCCGCTCCTGATTCAGCAAGCCACTGATGCGCTGCGCGAATTGGTCATTCAAGGCCAGGCCGAGGATTTCAACCTGGACCGCTTTGATGTGAGCGAGCATCCAGACGCTGAGTTAATCACGCAGGCGGTGCGCACGCTGCCCATGTTGGCGCCGCGTCGCATGATCTTGGTTCGCCACGCCGATCAACTGTTTGAAATGGCTGCGACGAGCGAGGGCGTGAAGCCGTATTTGCGCTGTCTGGAATCGCTGCCGCCCACGAGTTGTCTGGTTTTTTGCGCCGACAAAGCCGTCAAAAAAACGAGCAAACTCTACAAAGAAATCGATAAACGCGGCATCACGTATCTGGCCGAGGCGCCGAAAGAGCGTGAGTTACCGCGTTGGCTCATTGATGAATGCAAAGCGCGCGGCCGAACGCTCAAGCCGGATGCTGCGGATTTGCTGGCTGATGCAGTGGGCCGTGATTTGGCGATGTGCGAGAGCAAGTTGGAAGCGCTCTGCCTATTTGTGGACGCGCCCAAGCCTATCACGCTGGCTGACGTGGACACGTTGGTCGCGCACACGCGCACACGCACGATTTGGGAGTTTATTGACGCGCTCGGCGAGCGAAATCGAGTTCGCTGCTTGAGTCAGGTGCACATGCTGCTGCTTCAAGAGGAGCAACCGCTTCGACTTTTGGCGATGGTGGTCCGGCTGTTTCGCAGCTTGCTATGCGGCCGTGCGGCCCGTGCGCAAGGCGCGAGTTTGGAGGAGGCTGCGGCGCAAGCCGGCGTTCCGGTGTATAAAAAGGATTTGTTCGCGCGCCAAATGAAGGCCTACGGCGGTCAGGAGCTCATTGCTGCGATGATTCGCTTGAATGACGTGGATCATGAGCTCAAAAGTAGTCCGCTGCCAGGCGATTTGCTCTTTGAAAGCGCGATCTTAGATATTTTGGATGGTTGTAAGGCCTGAACGCTGATTCTGACGAGTAGTCAATCGTAGGCAACAAAAAAGCCCCAAAGCTTTCGCTCGGGGCTTTTTTGTAGAGCTTAGCTCCGAAGAACTCAGCTCTCGTTGCCGAATAATTCCAAAGAATTAAGCTTCGACAGCCTTGGCCTTGTTGAGGGCCTTGGCAAGACGGCTCACCTTGCGGGAAGCAGTCTTACGGTGAATGAAACCTTTCGCGGCGGCGCGCTCGAGGGTACGAACGGCGGTCGGGAAAGCGGCCTCAGCGGCCTCGGCTTCATTGTTGACGATCGCAACGTGGACCTTCTTGACCTCGGTGCGAAGGGTGGACATGGCGTGACGATTGCGCGCCCGACGCTTGGCGTTCTGCCGGACTCGCTTCTCTGCGGACTTGTGGTTGGGCACGGCTAAACCTGCTCGGTTGATGTTAGGTGCGGCACCTTACCAGCTCCAACCCGGTTCGTCAAGCGTAGTTCGCGAACCTGTTGAAATTTTATCCACAGGTTCAAGCAAATATCCGAGACTTTCAGTGAAAACGCGGATCTTCGCGTCTTCACTGATCAGCCGATCCCCGAATGAATTGCGTCCTTGTTCGATAACTGTACGAAAAGATCGTGTTATGATCGCGTCATAAGTGCTCGATCGCAGCGATCTTTGAGCCTGATTCCATTTGCTCAGTTCTCGAGATTTAAATCGCCTCATTTAATCTGCGAGAATAAAAATTCCTTTTAATATTGAGATGTTTAAGGAATTACTTTCGCTTTCTATGCGATACTTTCGCTTTGAAGGCGTTTCTGAAGACCGCATAACTCCCGAAAACTGCACAAAAAGATCCTGATGTACTTTGGATTTTTTTAACGGTCAAATTCGTGAAATACGAAAGATGAAATCGCGGTAAGTCGCTGTAATCTAAGACTTTCTAGTTGAATGTCGAAAGTGGAATACACAGCAACTGCACAAAACGATCGTGTGCCAATGATGGGGAGTAACAGCTAAGGTGCGATGAGGAATTCGCGCTTGCGGCTGATGAAAATCTGTGGTGAGCGATTACTTGGTGGGTTCAGCGGCGGGATCAGTTGGTGCAGCCGGCTCGCCTGCAGCGGCGTTCGGATTTACCAGCGTGGTTGGAAAAAGTTCGTCTTTCGAAGGCAACAACTCGGGATCTAAGAGGATTTCGATGTTGGCTTCTTTGTTGAGACGCTGCAGAAGGCCGGCTTTGTTCTGGCGATTCTTCTTGCCGGTGATCAACTTCTCAATCTTAGGCTTGACCTCTTCGAATGGTAAAACGCGGCCGTCTTCGTGTTCGGTGATCCAGACGATGTGCCAGCCGTATTTGGACTGCACCGGCTTGGAAATTTCGCCAATTTTGAGCGCAAAGGCGATTTCATCGAATTCCGGAACCATGCGGCCGCGCGGGATTTTGCCCAAATCGCCGCCTTTGGTCGAGGTCGGACCTTCAGAGTGCTCGCGAGCAAGAGCATTCAAATCAGCGTCAGGCTGAGTAGCTAACCCATAGATTTCATTAATCTTTTCTCGAGCTTTCTTTTGAGCTTCAGCGTCGCTGTCTGGATCCACTTTGATCAGAATATGGAAGGCGTGGACCTGCTCTTTGATGGTGTAACGCGCGATGTTCTCGTCGTAGAACTTCTTGAGTTCGTCCGCTGTAATGTCGATCGGATTTTCGAGAGCCACCAATTTATTGATGGCTACGTTTTGGCTCAGGTTGAGTTCGATCTGCTGCAGCGTAGAAGTCGGATCGTAGCCATGTCGT
>JAZUEA010000443.1:0-4645 GCA_045639945.1 Myxococcota bacterium | reverse complement strand
TGTGCCGGTGCCTTTGAGACCCAAGCCGCCGGAGCCGTGACCAATGACGAGTTCGCCATCTGCGCCGGCCATGGCTGCGCCAATGCGGCTGTCAAACCCCTGGCGGTTGCCGAAGACCGAGGAGAGGGCACCTGCGCCGCTCAAACTATTCAATGCGCGGTGAATGCCGACTTCACGAACGCGATCGACCATTTCGCCTTCGCGCTTCGGAACTTTGCTTTCGTTTGTGCGATCTTGTTCGCCGAATTTGCCTTCATCGCCGCCGGCCGCTTTGCTGGACGGTTCGTCGAGAAGCTCTTCTGGCAGAGGCACTTCTTCAATGGGCGCCGGTGGTTCTTCCGCGATAATTTTGAGGAATCGGTCGGACAAGTCGAGCGCCACGACGTCAACGGTGTCATCTTCCCACAAACTGTAGGCTGTGATCATGAAGCCAAAGTGAGCAACAATGGCGACCAGCATGCCCGCAAGGAAAGCGGTTTCGAGGTTGCTCCAGAAAGCACCTCCAACACCTTTTTCTCGCTTGCCAGCAGAAGTGAAGTAGATACCGAGCTCGCCCAAATCCAACAAACCGGACGTGCCTTCGGCGATTGGGATATCACCCTGGGCGATAAATTCGGAGACGGCTCGCTCCTTTTCGCCCATGCGAATGCTGCCCTTCATCTCTGGGTGAAGGTGAAGAGTGGGCTCTCCGGAGACGGGTGAGATCAACTTGTAACGCTTGCCAATCGCGGAACTCGCCGGAATGACAAACGTATTAGAGAGATCCTCGCCGAGCGTGATAGTGGTGTGAGGATTGACTGTTTGTTCAGCGAGAATTGTATCGTGCCAAAGGACAGCCACTCGTAGAAGCGAGGATTTATTACCGCTCAATGTCTGGATCTCCCGATCCATCCGCACAGTTTAAGCTGTACGGCGATCAACCAAAAAACAGAAAGGCGAAAATTAACCGCGAAATCCCGTCAGGTCAAGTTAAACGGACATGTGAGAAATGTGTGAAAGGACTTGTGTGACTTGTCAGCCTATTGAGGCCGTGTATTCTTGCGCCGTTTGACTGCTGATTGAGAATTTCATGCGAGCGCTGATTGCGATTTTATTCTGCGGAGTTGCGCTGAGGGTGTGGCCGATTCATGCGCCATTGACCGAATCAGAACGTTCGCAATTGCTCGAAAAGTTGCGCCCGCGGACTGTGGGCGTTTCGCACTTGTTTCCAGCGCCCAATGGATTTGGTGAAGAAGCCGCGCAGCGAATTGAGGGCAAGGGACTTTTGCGCGATTCCGGAGAAATTTGGACCGCCGCGCGTTTAATTGACGGACCAGGTAATCTCTCAGTTGGTGATTCTCCTGTAAAATCAATGGAGTTGCTTGATTCTAACTTGGGAATAGGGATTCTCGCGGTTGACGCTTTGCCGCCTAAAAACGAAGAGCCTGCTGCCGAAGCGCAACGGCGCGAGTTGGTGCAAAAATTCTCTCTCGCTCCTGGTCATGATTTGCCAGTTGAGCGCGATGTTCGCGGTGAGCGCGATGTTCGCGGCGAGCGCGAAGCGGGTTGGGTGCGTGAGGTCTATTCGCGAGAGCCAGTTGAAGCCCGTGAATCTCGCGAAGTTTCGCCTGTTGTGGATTTTCGTGGTCCAACGCTTGAACAGACTGAAACTCAAAATTCTCCTGTAAAAACACCAGAGTTCGTTGCAGGCCAGCGTTTGTACGCCGTCGCAGATTTGCCGGCCGGTCCAGTTTTGGCGTCGGTTGAGATTTTAGGACGCGGCTCAGGTGTGGCTGCTTGGTATTTTGTGGCGACAGGCACTCTGCCAATGGGAACGCCGCTTTTTGGTCCAGATGGGTCATTTTTGACCTTGGTTGGGCCGCGCGATTTTCTCGATTTGCCGCCCAATACCATTTCGGTCCTTCCTCGGCTGGCGATTGTGACGCTCGAAAAAGAACGTGGCGTTGCTTCAGAAGTCACTGATATTAAAACGGAACTTCCATGAATCGCTTGGTTGATTGCCTCAAATCGCTGAGTGCTCGACCGCTGATCGCGTGCAGTGGTGGCATCGATTCAATGGCACTTGCCGAAGCGGCGTTTGAGGCCGGGCTTAATCCTTTTTTATGTAATGTAAATCACGGGTTACAAAATAAAGCCGGCGATCAAGCTTTGCTGGTTGCTCAGTTTGCTCAGTTGCGCGGGTTGGATTTTGAAATTTGCAAGGTCGACGCGCTGGCGATTCAAAATGGAAATGGTGTGGAGGACGGCGCCAGAAAAGAGCGATACCGACTGCTGTTAGAGTGTGCAGCACGTCATCATTTGCAGCTGATTTTGACGGCACATCACGCCGAAGATCAGGCGGAAACGATTCTGATGCATCTTTCAGAAGGTTCCGGAATCATTGGACTTTGTGGGATTCCCGAGCAGCGTGGCCGTTTTGTGCGGCCATGGCTTCATGTAACGCGGCCTCAAATTTTGGCGTACGCAAATTCGAAACACATTGATTTTGTTGAAGATCCAACAAATTCGAGCGCCTGTTACGAGCGAAATCGAGTGCGTGGCATTTTGCCCATTTTGTCGCAGGCCACTCACAAACCCTTTGCGGAGGCTGCGTCACAAAGTGCGGAACTTTTGCGTTCTTCCGCGCGTGCGCTTCATTGGTTGTTTCGCCCGTATCTTCAGATGTTACAGCCACTTTTTGCGCAGCTTGGGCAAACTGAACATTTTCTAGGATTTCGAATTTTAAATTCGAAACTTTCTCAACTTCCTGTTTTTATTCAAGATTTGCTGTTTCAGTTCGCGCTTGACGAGCTTCGTTCGCGAGGTCGGGGACGGCGAATCGATCTTGAGCGGCTGCGTGTTTGGCTTTTGGCGGGGCAAGGTCGATTGACGCTTGGACGTGACGTGGTGGCGTTGCATCGCGGTGGAGCGCTTTGGCTAGGTCGCATTTCCAAAACGGCGTTTTGAGCGCTGGATTGAGCGGATCAACTTTGATAAGTTTCCGCGCCTAAAAAATAGAATTAGAGATAACTACTGAGAATTATTGATAATCCATGAGCTCTCAAGATTCGATTCAAGCTCGTCTTCAAGCCTGTCTACCGGCTTCCAATCGTGCGATTTTGCGCAATTTTCCGTGCGGTTCGCTGAATTTGCAGCTTTGGTGCGTGACAGATCCGGCGGCGCTTTACGATGCGGTTGATCCGGAACAATTCGCGCAAGACGAAAAATTTCCTTACTGGGCGGAGCTTTGGCCGTCTTCCATTGGTCTTGCAACGTACTTGGCGGAGCACGGCAATTTGTCGGGTGTGAAAACCATTGAGCTCGGTTGCGGCTTGGGACTTGCCGGCGTGGCTGCGTCTCAGCTGGGCGCGGATGTGCTTTTCACCGATTTTGATGAGGACGCGCTTCTATTTGCCGAACAAAATCACCTTCAAAATCTGGGTGTTCCAGGAAAAATCCAATTTTTAGATTGGCGAAATCCGCCGACTGATTGCCAGTACGACCTCATTTTGGGTGCAGACGTTTTATATGAGCGCCGTTTTTTGGAGCCGTTTTTGGCCACGCTCAAAGTTTTGTTGTCGCCCAATGGTCAAGCGCTGGTTGCAGAACCTGGCCGTTTGATTGCCGCGCCGCCGCTTAAAAAGTTGGAGTCTGAAGGTTTTGAACGCGAGCTGATTGCGCAAAACTGTATTTTTGAAGGTCAACCCAAAGACGTTTGGATTCACCGATTTACCCGCCGCTAATTTCACTTTTCTTTGTCATATCCATGCTTGCAAATCGTGCGTAATCGCTTGCGATTAACAAACGACTTTGGTAAGCCCGCGCCCCTATCTATTTACGATTTACACACAGGCGGAGAGCACAGTGGCAAACGAGCAGGTCTCTGAAAATCGTATTGCGGCCGTCGCTGAAAAGCTGGCCAAAGAGGACGTTCGCACGTCTGATCGCTTGATTCCGGCGCTGAATGCAGCGCTTGCAGTTGTCAACACACGCACCAAGTATGCGGGTAATGCTGCGGCTGCGGATTTCCTGACTGCCCTTGAAGCAGCAGGTGCGGATTGCCTGGATGGTGGCGATCCTCAGGCGGTCGAAGATGCCTTGTTGGCGGCAATGCCCAACACGCCGTTGGCTGAAGAAACTTTCCGCCTGGCGTGGCTTGCGTTGGTCGACAATCTGGCAAGCTCTGGCGACAAGCCTCCGTTTGGTGGCGCGGAAGGTGCCGAAACGTGGGCGCAGATCGCGCGTTCTCGCGTTTCGCCATACGTCGATCTCGCCGGTCAGGTGAAGCAGACGGTCGAGCTTTTCGGCAACGGTTTGCAGGTTGTCGTTGTTCGTGGTCCTGGTAAGTCGGCCTTCCTTGCTGCTGTCCGTCGTGCCTTGTTGGCTGCCAACAAAGATGCGCTCATTCCGCCCGTCATTCCTGCTGCGTGCGATCGCGTGGCGGGTATGCTTTTGCCCTACATTCGTCGTGGCGAGTTGGAGCAGGAACTCCGCGATGCGCTCGACAAGTTGGGTTACGGCGAAGATCTCGTGGCGCTTCTTGGTCGTTGCGGCGACAAAACGCCGGTTGCGTTGTTGCTCGATGACGCGCACTTGGAGTCCCGCTCGATTCTCCTTGGTCTCTCGCTCTTCATGGAGCCTTCGGCCGAGCGTAAGGCGTTGTTGG
>JAZUEA010000442.1:0-3844 GCA_045639945.1 Myxococcota bacterium | reverse complement strand
CCAACTTTCCAGCCTTCACTCCCAAAATCTCAGCCGCATTCTTGGTGCAAAGTGTTAGTGCTTGTTCGTGCGACAAACCTTCGCGTCGGCATAACCCTGCGAGAATACTCAAGTATTCGCACGGCACGATTGGATGATCGGTCATGATCGAGACTTTCACGCCGGCTTGTATCAACTTGGGCACGGCGCTGTAGCCAACGCGAGTCACTTCCGAACCGGCCAGTGTTCTAAACGCCGGACCAAACACAACGGGCACGCGCGCCGCCGCAATTTCTTGCGCAACCAACGGCGCATCCAACGCGTGCTCCAGCACCAGCTTAAAGCCGTAACTTTTTTGCAGCCGAAGTGCGGTGAGCAAGTCGTCGCATCGAAGCGCGTGTGCACGAACAACCGCTTTCTTTTGTAAAACCGCAAGGATACGTTCTTGCGCCAGATTTTCGGGAATCTGATCCAGCACTCGGCGTTGCTCGTATTCCAGCGCTTCATCAAACGTTTTACGGAACAAATCGGCAATTGCCATGCGTGTGAGCGGTGCGTGACCTTTCAAACCATGGCTGTGCTTGACTGCGTAGCCGAACGCAACTTTCACAATCGGCGTAGCTTCTCGTCGCATGAGCTCTGGATTGTGGCCAAATGTAGTGAAAGCGCCTCCAATTCCACCCACGATGTTGGCAGCACCTGGCAAAATGCCAACCGTTGTGATGCCTGCTTGAAGCGCTTTGCGGAATCCTGGATCTGCCGGCCAAATGCCGTCCAAAACGTCAATGGTCGGCGTTTTGATCGACGTCATTTCGTTTAAGTCTTTGGATTCATTCTCGAATCCCTCTGGCATCAATCCCAAATGAGTGTGCGGATCGATGAGGCCGGGACAAAGCTCGCCTGAAAATTCGCGGATTTCCGCGTTAAAAATGCCTTCTCGACGCGGACCGACGTATTGAATGAGCCCGTTTTCAATCGAGATTTCGGCATTTTGCAAAACTTGGCCGTCGCCAACGTGAATGATGGGTGCACGGAGGATGAGCATGATTTTTGTGGGATTAAAAATGAAGTGATTTTGAGGAGTTACTTGCGGCGCCTGCGAAGGCCAAGCGCCAAGAAGGGAAGCAAGAACCAAGGCGTTGAGCGACTGTTTACGGACGAACAGTCTGAAGCATCGCGGCCGCTCAAGTCGGTGGGCTCAATGCCGGCGTCGTTGCGCACGATCTTCTTAACCAGCGGTTCGGGATCGGAGCCGTCCAAAATGCCGTCCAGGTCGGTGTCCGGGTTGCACGGATCGGTTTCGCCGTCGTCGATTTTGCCGTTCTTGTTCTTGTCTTCTTCGGTGTCCGAAAGGCCATCGCCGTCGCTATCGTACTCAAGCGGACTGGTGTGACAGATTCCGTTGTTGCACGTGCAGCTCGTGTGCTGCGCGGTGGGATCGTAGGTCTGGCCAGGATTTAAGTATTTATTAATGTAGCTGTACTTGTACTTGGTGGAATTGATTTCGAAGTTGTCGTTCATGCCGTCATCGTCGCTGTCGCTCGCGGCGATGTCGGTTTCAAGCCAGGTGCCGTCTTCAGCTTTGTCGCGAATACCGTTGTGGTTCTTGTCTTCTTCGCCGTCCAAAAGGCCGTCGCCGTCGGTGTCGTTTGAGCACGGGTTGCTGAATTGCTTGCCGGTTAAGTAGTTGTACTCAACGCCATCCAAAATGCCGTCGCCGTCAGAGTCCGGTGAGTAGGGATCTGTGCACAGGCGTTCTTCGACTTCGTCCGGAATGCCATCGTGGTCGGAATCGAGCTTCTGGTCGTCGCTGGGATCGAGAGGATTGCTTCCGCGATCTAACTCAGACTTATCGTTTTCGCCGCCGTGGTCCGTGTCCGGATCGTACGTGCACGTTTCCGGTTCGAGAAGACTAGATTTATTACAAATACCGTCTTTGTTCTTGTCTTCTTCGCCGTCCAAAAGGCCGTCGCCGTCGGTGTCGGTTGCGCGCGGGTGAGATTCGTTGGCCTGATCCCAGAGACCGTTGTGGTTCGCGTCTTCTGCGCCGTCCAAAATGCCGTCGCCGTCGGTATCAGGATTAAGCGGATCGCTGCAGAACGGCTTGTTTTTCAGCTTTTCGTAATCTATCGGGGTGAAATAAGCCTGCGAAACCGTTGAGTAAACAATGTTTTCTTCGAAGAGCTTTACGCTGAAATCTGAGCTAACGCCGGTTGGACTCCAGCTTCTGCAGGCAGGCAGTAATTCCAAACCGTCCAAAAGGCCGTCGTCGTCGGTGTCGGGATTGAGCGGATCGGTGCCCAATTTCAACTCTTCGCTGTCACTCAAACCGTCGTTGTCGGTGTCGCTCTTGCGAGGATCGGTTTCATTTTCGTCGCGAATACCGTTGTGGTTTTCGTCCTCGACGCCGTCGGGAATGCCGTCGCCGTCGGTGTCTATCTTGCACGGATCGGTTTCGTCAAAATCGCGCCGACCGTTGTGGTTCTTGTCTTCGACGCCGTCCAAAATGCCGTCGCCGTCGGAATCCGGATTGTTGGGATCTAAGCAGCTGAATTCAGTGCTGTTTTGCTCGATGTAGTCCGGAATGCCGTCGCCGTCCGCATCTTGTTGTTCGATGACGTCGTCGTTGCTGTTGTTAGTCGGGTTACGGCCGGCTTGACGCTCAGAGAAGTCGTTTTCGCCACCGCCGTCGGTGTCAATGTTGCGAGGATCGGTTTCGCCGAGAGCGGAATCGAAACAGCCGTTGCGGTTGAGATCTTCTTCACCGTCCAAAAGGCCGTCGTGATCGCTGTCGTCATCGAGCGGATTGGTTTCTTTGCAGTTGATGGTTCTGCAGAAACTGTCTTCGTCGTACTTGCCGTTGTGGTTGCAGTCTTCGATGCCGTCTGGAATGCCGTCGCCGTCGGTGTCCGGATTGCGCGGATCGGTTTCGCCGAGCTCTCGTTCGTAGCGGCCGTTGTGGTTCGCGTCTTCAATGCCGTCTTCGAGACCATCACCGTCGGTGTCTTTTAAGTAGGCGCACGTTTCGATGTAGGTTCCGTCTGGAGCTCTGTCGCAAATACCGTTGTGGTTTACGTCTTCAACGCCATCCGGAATGCCGTCGCCGTCGGAGTCGGTGTTGTTCGGATCGGTTTCGCCGAGCTCTGGTTCGTAGATACCGTTGCGGTTTCTGTCTTCGAGACCATCTGGAATGCCGTCGCCGTCGGAATCGGGATTGAGCGGATCGGTGGCATTGTGATTTCGGTTGCGCTCAATGCACGAGTTGGTAACCGGTATGTCTTCGCTGTTCAGCCAATCGCTGCGGTTGCTGCAAACGCAATAGTAAGTGTCTTTACCATCGGCGGTTTTCAGTTGAGTTGGGCGTTCTTTTGCAACGCTCTTCATGTCGCCTAAGTAAAGAATTTTAGATTTTTGGTGCGAGCAGACGCCGTAGTTGCTGCAGACACGACCGCCTTGGCAAGTTTCGTTTTCGATGATTCCGTTTACTTCAATGCCATCGGGAATGCCGTCACCATCGGAGTCCCATTTGGATGGATCCGTTTCTCCCGGGCCGAGTTTGCCGTTCAGATCGCTGTCTTCTTCGCCATCCAAAAGGCCGTCGCCATCGGAATCCATGTCTTTGGGAGAAGTGCGGTAGTCGCCGTTGAGGTCTGCTTCGGTTTCGAAGTTGTCGGGAATGCCGTCGCCGTCGGAGTCACGCGAGTAGGCGCATGTTTCACGAGCGTTACAAATGCCATCGGACTTCGAGTTTTGGTTGTACTCGAATGCATCGCCGTAGTCTTCTTCGCCGTCGGGAATGCCGTCGCCGTCGCTGTCGACCTTGCACGGATCGCTCTCGTTTTTGTCGACCTTTCCGTTGTGGTTG
>JAZUEA010000441.1:0-6518 GCA_045639945.1 Myxococcota bacterium | reverse complement strand
ACGACATGGCTACGATCCGACTTGTTACGGCGGTGAAGCAGGCTCCGGAGCGGCCGGAAGCGGAGGTTCAGGAGCGGAAGGTGGCGCCGGCTTTGGCGGAATGGGAGGTTACGGCGGTGAAGCAGGTACCGGAGCGGCCGGAAGCGGAGGTTCAGGAGCGGAAGGTGGCGCCGGCTTTGGCGGAATGGGAGGTTACGGCGGTGAAGCAGGCACCGGAGCGGCCGGAAACGGCGGTTCTGGCTCGGGAGATGATGGCTTAGCTGGCTTTGGTGGCATGGGCGGCGCTGGAGGTTCCGCTGGTGGGCCTGGTGGCTCGGCCGGCAGCGCTGGAAACTCGCCGGATGCACCTGATGCTGGAGTTGGCGGCGGTGGAAACCTGAACCCTGGAGACATTTACGGAGGTAACATGGGTTCAAGCGCCATGGTTAATTCCGTGGAAAGCACCGGCAGCTGTGCAACTTCTGTTCCGGGCTCTGGTGCATCTAACTTCTTGATTTTCCTTCCGGTTTCGCTCTTCGCGATTCGTCGCCGCCGTCGCGCGAATTAATTTTTTTCAAAAAAAGTGAAAGCCTCCCCTTGCCGAATTTGAATTCGGCCTTACCTTTTTCGCCGTTGACAGCAACGAAATGCCAACCAAGAAAAATCGGTAACTCCTAGAGTTAGGGATGACATGTTCATTTAAGGAGGCATCATGTACTTTCCTTTTGAAGATTTAAGATTCAACCGTTCAAACGCTTGGTTTGATGAGATTCAGCGTCGTTTGGAGCGTGCTTTTCAGCGAGAATCCGTTGTGGATACTTGGTTTGACTTGCACGAGAGCGAGCATGAATATGTGTTAACCGCAGATCTGCCGGGTGTATCTAACGATAACTTAGAGATCACTCTGCACGAAGGTGTGTTGACGATCGCTGCCAAACGCGAATTGGAAACTCCTAAGAATTACAAGGCGTTAAGTCGCGAGCGCGCACCGTTCCAGTGGACGCGAAGCTTTAGCTTGCCATCTCGCGTGGATGACAATGCTGTGACAGCAAAGCTCAAGGATGGTGTGTTGACTGTGATTTTGAAGAAGGTCGAGTCAGCAAAGCCGCGCCAGATTGCCATTTCTCAGGAAGCGTGAAGTTCACAGATTCATGTCATGGAGGATTTGAAGATGACAACTGAAAACACAGTGGAATACGAACGCGTTCAGCCTCCGGTCGATGTGATGGAGTCTGAAAATGACTTTACGGTGCTTGCTGATTTGCCTGGAGTGTCTCGCGAACAGATCGAACTGACTGTTGAAAAGGGTCAGATTCTGTTGCAAGCCAAGCGTGAACAGAGCTCGCGCGGACCTATCGAATATGTAAGGCGTTTTTTGATGCCGCGCGAAATTGATGCAGATCAGATCAAGGCATCGATGAATCAAGGTGTGTTGACTTTGGTCCTGCCTAAAGCCACTGCCAAGAAGCCGCGCCGCATTGAGATTTCGATTGATTGACCTTTGAGCCTGGGTGGCAACACCCGGGCTTTTGCGTGTTGGCGTCACGCGTTTTAATTTTGAGCTCGCGCTGGTTCGCCTCCGTTTTTTGGAACCGCGCGAGCTTTTTTGTGTCTGAAAAACGGTGAGCCGCGTTCAAGATTTGTAGCGCTCAAAACTGACAGTTTGATTTTTCATTGAGATTTTGCGGACTTGCCAGCCGAATGCCGTGAGCTCTTTTTTGTAGGTCAAAAATGAGTGGTCGATGGGCGTTTGCGCGATTTCGGCGATTTGCTCGAATGTGAGCGAGCATTGTGCATCAGAAATCTGTGCGATGTGACGCCAAAGTGGATCGAATTTGCTCATGATTTTGAGAACTTACACGGGCGGTGGCCAAATGCCGGAGCGATGCCGCGCTTCCTCGGGAATGTTGGCTTCGTCGCTGTCGATTTTACCGCGTGTCCAAAGTGTGCGCGAAACCAGCTTTTCGAAGGCGTCTTCCAGTGTGCGCTGAACGTCGGGACCTTCCAAAATGCCCAACGCGCGCGCGATGGCCTCAAACGTGCAAATCCGGTCGGGATCAGGGTTTTTGCGCAGTCGATAGCGCGACGGCGGACCTGGCGGCAGGCGAAGTGTTGGCAGATCTTTGAGTTTGGGCTCGCGGTGGCGGACTTTTCCGGCCTGAATCCAGTTGCCGTCAGGCACGATGAGTGTGAGCGGGCCGTCTTTGGCGAGTTCCGGTGTGAGCAAAACGGAATTTTCGTCGGGAAACAGAATGTAGCTGCGCGGACCAACTAAATCGTCGGCTTCGGTTTCGATATTTGGCAGGCCGCGAAGGCGCATTTCGCCGTTTTGTAACGTGAGCGGTGTGAGTCGACCGGTGTTTGAGGTGCGCACGAATTCTTTGATGTGCATCAAAACGACCACGTGGGTGGGCGTCATGATGGGCGTGAGTTCATCACAAATACAGAGATCAACGTGAAGGCCGCAACCGTAACACCTTGGAAAGTGAGTTTTCATCGCATCCTTTTGTTATGCGTTGTTCGAAAACGATGCGTTTTAGCGTAATGTTAGATTTTTTGCTAGTAATTCTCGCTACTTAAAGCAGATTTCTTGCTGTTGAGCGCTTGACCAGACCTGCGAACTGCGCCATTATCACGCCGCTTTTAGCCAAACAGAAGGAGTTCCGCGTGAATATCAATAAAGCTGTCGTTAAGGATTACGAGTCTAAGTCTCTCAAAGAAATCGCCGATGCGCCGATCGCTGCTCTCCAGGGCGTTTCTGAGCGCCAGGCTGAGCTTCTTTACGAAGCCTTTAAGATCAAGACCATTCGCCAGCTCGCGGATCTTCGTTTCACGACGTGGGCTAAGGCCATCTGCAACCTCGCTGATACCGAAGAGTAATCTCTTAAATTGGGATCATTTATGCGTAAATACACTTTACTTGCGGTCTTGCTCGCTGCTGCTTCTGCCAACGCTCAGAACATGGATTACCTCCAGAGCGATGAAGTTCAGGCTGCAGCAGCTGCTAAGGTTGCTGAAGCCAAGGCGGCTGAGGCTAAGGCGGATGGTTGGGTGCTCGGTGTTCAGCTTGGTTCTTCGATCGCGTTGAACAACACTCAGAACGTGGCTGGTACCGTGACCGATGGTACCACGCTTCAGGTGGGCGCTGTCTTGGGTGGTAAGGCGAACCTCAAGAAGGGCAACCACGAGTGGC
The DNA here is from genome assembly GCA_045639945.1 of Myxococcota bacterium. Taxonomy (GTDB): domain Bacteria; phylum Myxococcota_A; class Bradymonadia; order UBA7976; family UBA1532; genus UBA1238. The sequence goes on along the minus strand of JAZUEA010000441.1, from coordinate 3,346 downwards.
AAAATAACCTGAACGCGAACTTCACCTTGACCCGCACGCCGGTCATGGGTGCGTTCATCAAGACGGCCGATAACTTGGAGATCAAGACTTCGTACTTGTACGCCTTTGAAGCGGTGCCGTGGCTTGGTCCGTTCGCGCGTGCTCGTATGCAGACGCAGATGTGGAAGACTCAGCTCATCTACGTCGATCCCACCGATTTGGTGCAGTCCGATCACGAAGGCGTGATTCACTTGGGCGCTGAGCAGCGTTACACCGCCGCGAACCCGTTCGAGCCCGTCCAGCTCCGTGAATCTGCTGGTTTTTTCGCACGTCCGGCCGATTCTAAGACGATCAAGGCGATTTTCACGCTCGGTGCCGGTGCTGAAGAAGTTTTGACCGGTGACGGTTACGCGATCGACGATAACGGCGATACGCCCGAAATCGAGTTGAAGAAGCTCGAAAACTCTCAGGAGCTCGGTCTCGAAATCGATGCCGCCGCCGAGGGTTACATCACCGACGAAATCTTCTGGTCCGTGGGCGCCAACATGCTGCAGCCGTTCGTCTACAGCGGCGCGGACGATGTGGATCTCGAAGGCATTGAGCTCGCCAACATCGAATTCAACGCCAAGATCGGCATCAAGCTTTCTAAGTGGCTCTCCCTTGACTACACGTTCAACGCCAAGCGCGTTCCGTTGGTTTTGGATGAATGGCAGATCACCAACGGTTTGTTGTTGAGCGCCGCCTTCGAAGTCAACAAGTAAGCCGAATTCCTTTTAAAAACCAGCCTCTAAGACAGTGTTCATAAAAACGTCAGATATGACATGAACACTGTCGTCGATTTTTATACTGATATCATTTTATGAGTGCGTTGCATTAAATATCGCTTCAGCACAAGTATGTCTTTACACTCTAATGTGAATTTGCATCGCTTTGTTGCGACTGTTACTTTTGAATTGTATTCAAAATAATACAAATGACAGAGAGTTAAGACTGCGAAAAGTCTGCTAATTACATTTCGATTTGAGTGATTGTGCGTTTAATGTGAGAGCGGCATGCTATTCGTGTAAGACTGCAAGTTCGATTAAGACTTGGGCGAGTGATTCGAGGTCGGCGGCGGCATAGTGGGCGCGCACTTCGCTTTCGCGTGGCAAGTTGCGAATGGGAAGGCCGACGGCGCGTTTGACTTGTCCGATGCGGCGAGCGGCTTCGATGCGACGGCTGGCCCACGAAATGATCTCGCGGTCGCAGCGATCGATTTCAGCACGCAGTGCAGCGAGTTCGGTTTCCGAAGTGATTTCAGGCATTTTCGAGCTTTTGCAACGCGTCGGTCAAAATGCGACGAGCGTCGTTTTCGGATTCATCGGTGAATTCGAAGCGAATCCGGCGAACGCCTTGCCGGACAAGTTCGAGCACGTCGCGGGTTTGCGCGGCTTTGGCGAAAAGTGTGTTGCAGCACTGCGCGTCGGACATTGCGAGCATGGAACCGCCGGGTAACGGCGCGATTTCAGAAGAAAATTCGAGTCGATGGTGGCGGCAAGCTTCGCGGCAAGGGCCGGAGTTGGCGCAGTGTTCCGCGAAGAAACAGTGGCGCGAGTGGAATAAAATCGGGTGTTTATACGCGGTGGCGCTTTGTTGCTGAACGTCGCAGGCGTTGGTGTCGGCGAGTGTTTGCAGGCCTTGACTCAAGAACCAGGCGGCGGAAAGCGGCTTGCGCGCGTTGTGCATGTTGTTGCCGTGCAGCTCGAACTTTTGGCGGAAAGGCTGCGCGGCGTGTAAGGCGCCCAAATTTCGGATCAAAATGCCTTGAACTGAGTCTGTGTCGCGGAAAAATCCGAGCGCGGGTTCGTTTTCGAGTGAGATGCGCGGCGTGGCGACCAAAATATGACGCGGCCGGTCGCTGAGCAAATCGAGCGCTTTTTCATAGTCGGTTCGGCGAGCGAGGTCGAGTTCCACGTTGTCCAAAACGCGAGCGGCTTTAACTTGGTCGAGTGTTCGGCAAAGTGCCACGAGAGCTGGTTTTGAAGTTGCGCTTGACTCTGTCTTGAATTCTTTAATGATTTCCGAGATTTCAACGGATTTTGTTTGATGCTCAAAGCGCTGTGCAAGCGCATTTTCGAGCGCTGCCACTGCTTCACGGCGCAACAATTTGAGCGCAGCCGGCGAAAGGTAGAGGTTTTCCGGCAGGCTCGATTCAAAATTTTGAAGCACAAACGGCGTTTGACCGAGCGCAGCGAGTTTGTCCTTTAAAAGTTCTGCGGTGAGTCCATTGGCAGAACTTTCGAGTAGCTGCTCTGATTTTGCTTTAATTTCAACGTTTTGCGCAGAAAATAAAACTTCAAGTGGCGTTCCAAGTGCACCGGAAACAGAGATGTTCACTGAGAGTCGGCGCGGCAGTGGTGCTTTCAGCAACTTGCGCGGCAACTTCTGAACTTCCGGATCGCTCGTGATGTAAATTTTTTGGCCGGCCGTGAGTTTGGTTAAATCCGGCGCAGTGTGACCCAAATCGAGCACCAATTTCTGACCGTCGCGCTTGGTTGCAAAAATCGGACCACCCGTTTCTTCCCACGGATGCGCGGCGGCGAACACTACGCCTTGGCCTGGCTCCACAGATTCTGAACGTGGTGCGTTTGCAAAAACAACGTGACCACGCACACTTGCGACTTCGCCCAGCGCAACGCCTCGGTGACCGGGCGCACTTTGTGCGATGAATGTGGCGCGCTTGGGATTTGCGAAAAAGCCCGACGAATCCAAGTGATTTTCGCTGCGGGAAAATGCGAGTGCGGCGGCGCGGCTGTGTTCGTTGGTGACGGTGCCGTCTACGGTGTTTCGCCAAAGTTGAACGGCGGCGGCCAAGTAGGCCAAGCTTTTTTGGCGTCCTTCAATTTTGAGAGAAGCCACGCCGGAATCGCGTAACGGCGCGTAATGATTCGATAAGTTTTGATCACCAGGCGAAAAAAGATATTCGCCGTTGGTGCTCTTTAGTTTGCGATCCACAAAAACGCGGTAGGGCATGCGGCATGGCTGGAAACACGTTCCGCGGTTGGCTGAACCTTGGTACTTGGCGCCAGTCAGATTTTCGCTCGCGTCGCATTGGCCGCTCCACGAAATGCAAAGCGCGCCGTGCACAAAAGCTTCCACTTCAAGGTTGGTTGCGGCGACGTAAGACTTGAGTTCTGCGGCAGAAAGTTCTCGCGGCGCAATCACGCGCGTAAAGCCCAAGTCCTCGGCGATGCGCACTGCGTCGGGCGACGTGAGCGTCATTTGCGTGGAGCCGTGCAGAGCAAGTTCCGGACAGATGTGGCGCGCAAGCTCGGCGGTCGCGAAATCCTGAACGATGAGCGCATCTACGCCAGCCTGAGCACAATCG
>JAZUEA010000440.1:0-4634 GCA_045639945.1 Myxococcota bacterium | reverse complement strand
ACCATCTGGGCGCCCATGTTTTCGACCTTGTTCTCAAGCTCGATTTCCTTGGCGACCGAGACACCGTCCTTGGTGATGACGGGAGCACCGAAGCTCTTGCCAATCACGACATTGCGGCCCTTAGGACCAAGCGTAACCTTGACCGTGTCGGCCAAAGCGTTGACGCCACGGAGGATTGCAGCACGAGCCTGCTCTGCGAAAACGATTTCCTTAGCGCTCATATCAGCTCCTTACTTATCGCTCGATGATCGCGAGGACTTCATCCTCACGGAGAATAAGGTTTTCGTCGCCATCCAGCTTGATCTCAGTGCCGCTGTACTTACCGAAGAGCACGTGATCACCGACCTTGACTTCCAACGCGCGGAGAGTGCCGTCGTCCTGGACCTTGCCGTGACCAACCGCAATCACCTCACCCTCAATGGGCTTTTCCTTTGCGGTATCGGGAATGTAAAGACCACCCTTGGTCTTCAGTTCGGCTTCAACGCGCTTGACGATAATCCGATCATAAAGCGGCCTAATCTTCATGACACACCCTCCAAAGGGACAGTTCAGTAGAAAAAAACGCGATGCTGTAGGCGTCGCACAATCAAACGCGCGCAACGATAATCACGCGCATTGAAGTGTCAACGGCGAGAAGGAATTTTTTTGGTGGAAAATGAATAAAACGCTATAGCCGAGAAAAACCCAATAGAATTCGGCACGTTACAGATTAAAGGCATCGATAAACGCCAACGACCTGGCCAATAATCATGCTTTGACGGAATTCACGCGCCTCGACATAGATGGGTTGCATGTTTTCATTGGCAGGCTGGAAGCGCACGCGACCCAACTCTGGTTCGGGGAAATAGCGCTTGCAGGTTGCTTCACCGTCGATCAAGGCAACAACAATGGAACCGCGCTCGGCGACCGGCGTCTTTTTTACAAAGATAAAATCGCCATCGAAGATCTTGTCGTCGATCATAGAATTCCCCGTGATGCGCAGCGCGAACACGGCGTGATTGGAACCCAGGATCATGCGATCAATCTTGATGTTGTCGAGCTCTTCTTCAACCGCAAGAATCGGCTGCCCGGCCGCAACCCGCCCCATGACCGGCACATTCACGATTTCGGGTTCTTCGACCATGCGCGAATTATCGTTACGACCATTGGGTGAAGTGGGACGCATAGCACGGCTCTTTAAGCCGTTACGGACGAGATATCCTTTACGAGCCAAAGCCTTGAGGTGATCATTCACGCCGTTGGTGGAGTGAATGCTCATGGCTGAGCCAATTTCACGGATGGTTGGCGGGTAGCCGTTGTCGTCAATGTAACTCGTAATGTAGTTCAGGATCTGCTTTTGGCGATCAGTCAGTCGTTTCATCTCGGCTCCGTTCTAAAACGTCCCCAAAAGTTTTGGATCACGTAAAAAATAGAATAAGCGCTTAGTACTGAACAGCAAAACAGTTTGTCAACGGCTAAATCTCGGTGTAGTTCCCGCTCCTTCGCGAGAAAGGAATCTCGATGAAAATTCACGACGCCACGCTGGTTCTCGCCTCTGCTTCACCTCGCCGCCGAGAGCTTCTCGAAGGTGCAGGCATTCACTGTATTGTCCGTCCAGTCGACATTGATGAAACGCCATACCCATCTGAAAATCCACAGGATTTTGTGATGCGAATGGCCATTTCTAAGGCCAAAGCGCTGAACTTTGAGCCGGAAGATCCACCTTTTGCTTTAGCAAGCGATACGGTTGTGACCGTAGACGGCGAAATTTTAGGCAAGCCCCGCAATCCTGAACACGCAGTGAAAATGCTGCATCATCTTTCAGGCCGCAGCCACGTGGTTTTAACCGCCTACGCACTGCGCGGACCAAGCGGAATTGAATCAGGATTCACCGCAACAGAGGTCACATTTAGAAAGCTTTGCGATGAAGAAATCGCAGCCTATGTGGCAAGCGGAGAACCTCTTGATAAAGCAGGCGCTTACGGCATTCAGGGTGGAGCACGACTTTTTGTTGAAGGCATCAAAGGCAGCTACGACGGAGTCGTTGGTTTACCCATCGCCCAAGTTTGTGAATTGCTTTTAAAAGCAGGAGTTTACGCAGATTTCCCGTTTGGCGTTGAACGTCGTCTCGAAGTCGTCCGCTCACGCATTCGTAATGCTGCACTGTCTGCCGGAAGAGATCCTAATGAAATCACACTGTTAGCGGTTTCTAAGCGCCAACCACTGAACGCTTTACGAGCGGCTCTTGCCTGTGGCCAAATCAATTTTGGTGAAAACTACATGCAAGAATGGCGTGAAAAAGCCTTCGCGCTGGGCTGCGGTGTGATTTGGCACTTCATCGGAAGCCTGCAGAAAAACAAGGTCAAATACTTGGATCCGCGCATTGCTCTCGTGCACAGCGTGGACAGCTTGGAACTCGGTCAAGCCATCGCAAAACACGCTCGATCGCAAAATCGCACGCAATCGATTTTGGTCGAAGTGAATTTGGGTGACGAAGCCTCAAAAGGCGGCGTTTCTGAACAAGCGGCCAAAGATTTGGTTCGTGCGCTGCAAAAAGAAGAAGGTCTGGATGTGCGCGGTTTGATGATTTTGCCGCCACCAGATGTCACCAAAGTTCGCTCTTATTTCAAGCGGTTACGCGAAATTCGCGATGAACTCGCAACCAAAGAAGCGCCGCTGCCGGAGCTTTCGATGGGCACAAGCGAGGATTACGAAATCGCGATTCAAGAAGGCGCGACCATTGTGCGAGTAGGCACCTCAATTTTTGGTCCTAGACCATACGCGAACTCTGTAACCATCGAGAATCATTCAGCATGAGAGCAGTTGTTCAACGCGTCACCTCTGGTTCTGTCACCGTTGACGATCGCGTCGTCGGCAAAATCGGCCCAGGCATGGTCGTGCTCATCGCAGCGGGTGAAAACGACACGCCTAAAGACGCAGAGTTTTTAGCTCAAAAGATCGTACGCCTGAGAATCTTTAGTGATGACGCGGACTTAATGAATCGCGACCTCATCGAATCGGGCGGCGAAATGCTCGCGGTGAGCCAATTCACACTTTATGGTGATTGTCGTCGCGGACGTCGTCCGTCATTTTCAACGGCAGCCAAAACGGTAGATGCCAAGCCACTTTATGAACACTTTGTGGAATCTGTTCGAGCGCTTGGCGTGCACTGCGAAACCGGTGAATTTCAAGCAATGATGCATGTTGAAATTCACAACGACGGTCCCATCACTTTGCTGCTCGATTCCTCGAAACTCTTTTAATTTCAATCAACTACAGCACAAACCGGCTTGATTTCAGCCACTTCCCCGTTAAATCAAACCAGAGTTCATCAAAAAGCTGGCGCACTTCGGAGCGCAACCTGGACGGACACTGAATCCACGCCCCCGCTTGCAACTCAGCCAAATATGCGAGTGCATTAAACGAGGCTCGGCGCACAGTGACCGCTCTGTCGGGCGAAATTTCATCGCGTCGAACTGCACCACCAAGTCCCAGCGCCACCGCATCCGGACAACCGCCATTCAACGCCGAGCGATCAAATCGCAAGCCAACACCCAGTTCTTCAAAAACCGCGAGTTCCCACAAAAGCAGCGATTCCAACAAAGCATCGTGATTTTCGAGATGAGCTAAGTAGTCTCGCACCAATCGAAAAACGCCAGGTGCTGGCAAATTTTCATGCGCCGTCAATCGCGCAATCTCAACGACAAAAGTGAGGTGGTAAAAACGGCGCAAATCACTGAACAACACAAACGCCGAACGCTCGATCTTGGCCGACCGTAATTCGAAAAAATCCCCCCCTTTTTGACGCGCAGCAAGTTCCACGTTGAGCAAAGCACCTGGTTCAAGCGCGCCCACAAAGCGGCGTTTACTTCGCTTGGCACCACGCGCGATTGCACGACAAAGTCCACCCTCAAGCAACAACTCACAAAGGAGGTCACTTTCTCGGTAGGCTGCACGATGTAAAAGGATGGCGGGATACATCCCTAATAAATTCGGTGGGTTATTAGAGGCCTAAGATCATAGAGGCGCAGCAGAAGTAAGCAACCAAGCCCAAAACGTCGACCAAAGTCGTAACGACAGGGTTCGTGGCAACAGCTGGGTCAATATTCATTTTTTCAAACAAAAGCGGTGTGAGTGCACCTACGCAGGCTGCCACGCTCATGCTCATCAACGCACCTAAACCAACGCTGAGCGCAATCAATGGCGAAGCCGTGCCAAATCGCAAAAATGAGTAACCCGCAATCAAAAGACCGTAGAACGCACCGATCACGACGCCGACAGCGACTTCGCGCAAGAAATAACGCCACGCCACTTCGGTTGAAATTCGACCCGTTGCAAGACCGCGCACCAAAATGGTTGCCGTTTGCGAACCCACGTTTCCACCCATTCCCAAAATCATGGGAATGAAGCCGACCAGCAAGATTTCTTTTTGGAGCTGCTCTTCGAAGAATGTGGTCAACAAGTTGGTCACCACACCGGCGACCAAGGCAGCTCCCAACCACGGCGCACGCGTTCGGAAGTTCGAAAACAGCGACGGCGATTCGTAAACCGTTTCGTCAGCACCGGCCATGCGCAAAATGTCTTCAGTGGCCTCTTCGCGCAAAACGTCGATGACGTCGTCGATGGTTACGATACCCACCAAGCGATTGCCTGCG
>JAZUEA010000439.1:0-8094 GCA_045639945.1 Myxococcota bacterium | reverse complement strand
AGCAACCCGAAATAACGGTTGGGCACCTCGCCCAGGAGAATCGGGGTAATTCCCGAGAAGCGATCTTCATCGATTTTCACGTGAATTCGCTGAACACGGCAGAATCCCTGGAAGGATTCTTCGCTTGCGCGCAACGTCACGACTTCGCGCCAAACATCTTCAATTGCTTGAAGTTGCGGCTCAATCGACTCACTAGACGTAAACGCGTAGACACGCAATTGTTCGCGAAGAGCTTCAACTGCGTATGGACCATCCGGCAGACTCAAGTGGCTCAACGCCAAATGAGAAATTAGGCGCCAGCTCGCTTCGCCTTGCATCGGCGGCGTCAATTGCTCGGATGGGCGCTTCAACACCTTGACCAACGCGTGCGGTCCGTCTTCGATGTTGAGATAATCGCCAGAATCCAAGTGCGTCGCCAAATCGCGGTTGGTGCAAAGCAAGTGTGCACGCAACGTCTTTGCCGACGGCAAATTCGGCTTCAATGCCGCATCCACAAACGAAACCCAGACATCGGTGCCAGGAATTTCCGGATTGCGGCACGCCTGACGACGCATATGCCAGTAGGTGGTCTCAGCTTCAGCAGCGTGCACAGGACCGTAAATCGGCTCGATCCTACCCTCGTCTTCGTCGCTCATGCTCGTGGAAATCGCATTGATCGAGTGAATTTCGGTCGTGCGTTCCCAACGCGAGTCGCCTTGAACCAAAACTTCGTACTCCGTGCCCTTGAGATAAATCGGCTCAGAGATTTTTTCGAAGAGGTTGACGACTGGCACGCAACCAAGGCGCAACGTGTCCTTTGTGGCATTCACACGGCGACGTGGCGCTTTATTGAAGAGAAATAGGAGGTGCAATTCGTCGTTTGCGCCTTCAGTTGTGATGTCGTTGACTTCAACAAACATGAAGCGCTCAGGGAATGAGAAATACTCTTGCAAGAGCCCGTAAGCGCGCTGCGCATAAGGCTTTGAAGGCAAAAGTTCTTCGCCATCTCCGAGACCGACGGCGCGCGTTTTGCAAAGTTTCGGCTCATATCCACGAGCAGGCTCTTGGCCATCAGGCAAGCAAACCACACCGCGAATATCGGCCGTCATCAACTCATAAAGCGGACCGGTTACAGAGCGCTCACCACTCAAATAGAAGTTAATCGAGTGAAGATCGAGCGTATGCAACGGCACGGCCAGGCGCTTGAGCTTGACGCGCAAAACCGACTGCACGCTGGAAAGAGAACCCTCGGTCAAAAACGGGAATGCCGCAGGATTCTCAAAACGAACTTCTTTGACCTCAATAGGCCAAAGGGTGACGGGAAAACAGTTGCGAAAACGGCAAGTCCGCCTCTGGAAGGAGGTCTCGACGTACAACTTTGTATTCTTCGGAATAACCGAAGCACCCGTCATGCCCGCGCCGCCTTCGTCCGGCTCAAATTGAGCGATCGTCATAGAAGGCACGGGTTGGGTAAAATGCGGGTAAAGGAAGCCAAGCAATCCCTGTGTGATTTCGGGCAGCTCTGCTTCCAGGCTGTGGTGGATACGGGCCGTCAGCATGGCAACGCCTTCGAGAAGGCGCTCAACATGCGGATCCGGAACCGGTCCATCCGTCAGCTCAAGACGCTTGGCGATGCGCGGATGGCTCTTCGCGTATTTTGCGCCCATTGAGCGCAAAAAGATGAGCTCATCACGGTAGCGCTGGAGGAACTCCTCCTCGGCATCAGTGGCCAACGACCTTTACTCCTCCCTCGCTTAAATCGAGGGTTGCCCGGAAAGAAACTGGCTCATTCAGGGGGCCACCGACGAGCCTAGCTTCGAAAAACACCTCGAGAATCCGGTGATTGCTCTCGACCGGCTGCACGTTCACTTGCTTGACCACAAGACGTGGCTCGTAAGCGACTAACGCCTGCTTAAGCCAACGAGCCAGCTGTGTTCTATCAGCTTCTGACGAAGGAACGAGGTGCGTAAAATCCTCGACCCCATAGTCCATTACGGTCCGCCGACCGACGACATCGTCAAAAAGCTCAACACTGCGGGCATTAAAAAGCCACCCTAGATCTCGTAGAACCGAGCGCCCATATTCGGCGCGGGTCTGAGCTCTAAAAGGTGGCTTCTCCGCATCCCCGTCAGGCTGATCATCGAGCAGCCGGTCCAGGAGCGGGGCCCGGACCATTCGAGATGCGCTTGTGCCTGCCCCGCCAGGCTTGCTCATCTACTTAACCTCAGGCGACGACGTGCGTGCGGAGGTCGTGAGAGACGGGCTGAGCGGCGCCGACGGTGCCCTTGGTCTTGTCAGACTGCGTGTAGGTGTAGGTAACCTTCGCGTAGGTAAGAGCGACGGTTTCCATCGGGACGTCACCAACCGAGCCGCTGATCTGCATGTCAGCAACGATGACCGACTCCATCTCGACCTTGAGATAAGCAACGCCGATCTGGTTGCCGCCGGTGTCACCGGAGGAACGGTAGCAGGTCAAGGTGGCGGAGTCGTGGTGCGTACCACTCCAGCAGCCCTTGGGGAGGTCGTCCGTGGCGGAGTCGAGGGTCTTGGTGAAGACGAAGGGCTGGTGGTTGGCCTTTTCGACCGTGCCGCCGCCGCCGTGGCTACGAACCGCGCTGGTGGGCTGGTTGAAGCCGTGGTTCCAAGAAATGACCTCGATCTCGGTCTCGTGACCCTTGGAGGAGCTACCACCGTTGATGTCAGGACCACAAATCTTCATAAAGGCGTTAATGGCCATCGTTTTTCCCCTTACAGGTTAGCAGGAGACCTTATGTCTCCTGGATTGGTTAAAAGCCCCGACGTTTTTATCAGAACGCCGGCGGCGGAAGGCTCGCCACCAAACGAATGGAGGCGGACAATTCATCGAGCTGGAAGTGCGGACGGACGTAAACGACCGCTTTGTACGCACCAGGACGACCCGGAACTTCAGCCACGTCAACGCGGGCTTCACGAAGCGGGTACTTGGCCTTGAGCGTCTGTCCCGCGTCATCCTTGCCAAGAACGTACTGCATGATCCAGCGGTTCAGGTAAGAATCGACATCGTCACGGCTCATGAAGGAGCCGATCTTGTCGCGGGCCAAAACCTTCAAGTAGTGCGCGAAGCGAGAAGCCGCCATGATGTAAGGCAGCTGCGCCGAAATACGAGCGTTCGCGTTAGCGAAGTCACTGTCGTAGGTCTTCGGCTTGTTGCAGGTCGAAGCACCGAAGAACGCCGCGTAGTTGGTGTTCTTGCAGTAGACCAGCGGAATGAAGCCGAGGTCGGACAGTTCCTTCTCACGACGATCGGTAATCGCAACTTCGGTCGGGATCTTGGTAGCAAGATCGCCTTCTTCGGTGCGGTACTTGTGGAGCGGCAAACCTTCAACCAAACCACCGCCCTCGGCGCCACGGATAGCCGCGCACCACTTGTAGAGCGAGAAGGCGTTGGTCATACGGTTACCGAGAGCCCAAGAAGAGCAGCCCCAGAGGTACTTGTTGTGGTCGGTACCATCAACGTCCTCAGAGAAGGGGAGGCCTTCAACCGGGTTCTGATCGCCGTAAGGAACACGCATGAGCATACGCGGCATGCAGAGACCGACGTAACGAGAGTCGTCCATGCCACGGAACTGGTTCCACTTCTCCATGTTAGCTTCGAAGAGCTTGGCGAGATCGCGCGGTTCGCCCAACTTTTCGAAGGAGGTCAAGCCGAACATACCAGCGGTCGCGCCCGCGATGTACGGAGCGTGAGCGGCGGCGGCAATGTTCGAAAGACCCATGAGGAGGTCGAGGTCGGCGTTGGAGCGGCCGAACTCATAAGCAGAAACGATCGCGCCGTAGGGCTCGCCACCGTAGGTGCCGTACTCTTCTTCGTAAAGAAGCTTGAAGAGGCGGCTCTGGTCGAAGTCCGAGGCGTTCTCGATGTCGTTAAGGCACTCCTTCTTAGTGGCGTGGAGGACCTTAATCTTAAGGAACTGACCCGTTTCGGCGTTAGAAACGAGGTACTTCAAGCCGCGCCAAACAGACTCAAGCTGCTGGAAATCGGCGTTGTGAAGAATCTCGTTCAACTGCGCCTGAAGCTTCTTGTCGATGCTCGCAATCTGAGCTTCGATGAGCTGCGTGGCGTTACGGATCGTCTTCTTCTTTTCGTCCTGGCCGGGGGCAACACCACCGGTCACGGCCTGCTCAAGCAGAGCCTTCAGAGCGTCGCGCTGTCCAGCGCGGTTGGTCTGGGCGATGACAGAGGTGAGAACGTCAACACCTTCCGCGGTCGCGCCAGCTGCTGCAGCCATCTCGGCGGCTTCATCGCCACCAATCGGTCGAAATCCCATCGCTTACCCTTTCGAATCCTTCGTTAAGAGCGTCCGCAAATGGCGCTGCTTACAGCTTGTTGACCAATTCCGCGAGCTTGCCCTTGAGCTCTTCATCGCTGGCGGTCGACTTGATCACGTCGTTGATCGAGGTGGCCAAATCGTCATCCACGAAGAGCTTGGCCAAAAGCGCGTTGAGCGCCTGGCGCTTCTCATAGGCTTCGCGAAGCTTGTCAACGTGGTTCACAAGCGACATCGGGCTGAAGTCCTTCATGCTGTTGAACTTCAGATCGACGGGGATCTGAGCGCTCGTGTCGTCCATCTGGTTCGGCACGGTGAAGCTAAGCTCCGGGGCCATGCTCGCCATCACGTCATCAAGCGACTCATTATCGACCTGAGTGAACTTGCGCTCCTTCAGCTTCTTACCCTGAGCGTGGCCTGCGAAGTCTGCCAAAACGGCAACCACGAAGGGCAGCTCCTTAGTCTCGACGGCATCGCCGATCTCGACATCGTAGGTAATTTGAACACGAGGCGGTCGAACCCGCCCAATCTTGTGCTGAGTCTTATCAGCCATCTCTGCTCCGTCTGGCTCGTCCGCGCAGCCGTCTCTGAGACGTCACACAATGGATTCAACCCACGCGCGATGTAATTGAATCCGAGGAAAATTTTTGGTGAAAGAATCACCGGTGAGAATAGAATTACCCAGGGATTCTGGGTGGTCAAGATTTTTTTTAAAGAATTGAAACTTTTTTCAAAAATTTAAAAAAAATCTTGAAAAAGACATGGGCCCCGCATTTGGGGCCCATTTTGACAAATTAGTTATTCGGCGACTGAATGCCCAAAAGGCCATAGATTTGGCCAAGATCGTGCTGGTCTTGGACCAATTCCTGGATGAGTTCGGTGAAGCTCATGTTGCCCCAGCTGACGGCACGGCGGACCAGGTGCGGCGTTGGGCTGTGAGGCCCAGTACGAAGGAGATAATCAGCCGCTTCAGCAAGACGCTGATAGGCTTCTGCGCGGTTGCGGATGGGTCCCCAGCGAAGACCAGGCGCGCCACTCGCTTCAGCAGAAACAGCGACGGAGCCCGATTCTTCAGCATCGAGATCCTCTTCCTCGCCAGGCTCCTTGGGCTCTTCTTCAGCTTTTTGGTTCACCGCACGCGCCGTGAAATCACGGATGGCACGAAGAACTTCTTTGAACTGATACAAGGCAGCCATCGGTTGACCGCAGCGCTTGTCAATCACCTGCTCCAAGTCAACAGCAGCTTCCCAAAGATGGCCCAAATCCTGTTCAAGCTTGATGTAGAACGCGGCAGGGGTCAAAAGCACGCAAGTCATGAACTGTGCGGTCGTAACCTCTTCGGGGCCTACAGCCTGCCCTGCGCGTTCCGCCATCGACGCCCGCTCCCAATCGGCCCACGTAAAAATCTGGGGCTCTTTGGTCTCAGGCTTGGTCAAGGAAATATTCTTGACCTCCATCGACAGCTTTTCATTGATCCAGGCAATCGGCGCCATACGAGCATCAAGGTCGCCGTCCTCGATCTCAGGATACATGGTGTCCCAGAAGCGGTTCACCAAGCTTTCAATCAGGCGGAAACCTTGCTCGCATCCCTCAATGCCATAACGGCTCAACCAGGCTTCGACCAGCCAAGCAGCAATGCGCAAATCCTTAGATTTGTTCTGCAATGCTTCAAGGCAGGTCTCTTCAACCTCGTGCCAGTCGGCTTGTTTAAGGGCGGTCTTCCAAATTCCCTGAGAGAGGTTGGCGTCATCTTGACGCCGAGCCTCTTTGATTTTGTCGTAAACAGCACTACGTCGCAGCGACTCGCCAGATGGCGCCCGATTGTTAATCGGCTTTAGAAGAGTGGCGAGATCGACATTCAGCTTAGGCATCACCAATCCCCTTTGGGCTTAGTAACCCAACGCCTCAGCGCTGAGTCCGCTTTGAGTCAACTTAACCTTGTTCACCTCAGGCGCCTTACGCGGAAGGTCAGGCATGGTGTAGGCGGTCTTGGCACCCGGGAGCAACAAACCTACGCGGACGTAAACACGCGTCGCGGTCGGCAACAAGCCAGACGCACTGGAATCGGCAGAGCCAGAAAGCGTGGTCTCGGTTTCGAAGCGCAAGGTGTGCGGACGAAGACCAGAGCTGCTCTTGGCGCGGTCGGAAGAATCCACTGCGTGCTGAGCAAGCATGCGGAGGAGAGACCAGCGACCAGTGTAGACGTAGCAGACTTTGCGATCGTCGACCTTGGCATTCTCGTTGCGCTGGTTCGGAGCCGGCGCGAAGAGACCGTTGTTGGCCCAGCGGAAGCACATCTGAACTTCGTCGTTGGTCTTCCACTGAACGCTCTTGCCCTTGGAGTCGCGCAAAGCAATCGTTTCACCCGCGATGTCGGTCCACCACTGGATGATCTGGTTGCCGCTGACTTCGTTCTCGGTGTTCACGCGGAAGCTAACACTGACGGTAAGGTTGAGTTCCGGCGAATCGTTGCTGGTGTCGCTCAAGAGCGCAGCGAAAAGTTCGCGAGAGCGCTTAACCTGATCGATGAAGCGGACGATTTCAGCAGCTTCAGCTTGACCAAAGATCTGACCACGGTTCTGAGCGGTCAACGCTTCGAACGCGGGCAAGTTTTCAGCAAAGCTACGGTAGAAGGCCACCACGTCGGCGACTTCAGCTTCAGAGGCCTGGCTCGCCTCAGCGAACGGGAAACGACCTTCAAGACGATCCTTGAAGTAGGTCTGCAAGCTGACATAACCACGCAAGGTTTCGCGGTTCAAGATGTCAACGCAGCGCTTCTTCATCTGAGAAACAATCGCAGACTTTGCGTTCACGAAGAACTTCTGACCGCCAGGACGCTCATGCTTCTTGAGCTCTTCGGCGCACTTGTCGATTTGGAGCTGGTTCAACGTGTCTTCGATAAAGCGCTCAAGATCTTCAAGGTCGTTGCCGGGGATCTTCTTTTCGTAATCGCTGATGACGGAAATAATGTCCTTCCAGCGAGAAGCGGAACCGATCGAAGAAGTGAACGTATCACCGGTCTGGTAAATCTTTTCGACCAACGGTTGAGCATATTCGTTAGCCAAAGCAGTGATCGTCTCGCGCTGAGAAGTGAGGCGGGCGGTCAAGTCGTTGGCATCACGAGCACCAAATGCAATCACGCCGGGGAGATCTGCGCTGGTCCACGTGAAGTTGGTCTGCAAGATTTGGTAGAGCTTCTCCTGATCCAAGATGGAGTTGATCTGTCGCATCAAGCTGCCAGCGTCATCACGCCAGTAGGTGAACAAAGTCTTGGTCTGAGGCTTCTTCAGCTCATCGCTCACTTTGTCATAGGCTTCGGCGATCTGCTCAATGAGATCCCACTGCTCGGCCAAGTTACGAACGCGACGCTTCAAAACAGCCTTAAGCTGAGGCGTTACACGGCCCGAAGAAGTGGAGTTCGAGTTGGTCGAGTCGTTCGAAGCACCAGCAGAAGTGACGGCCGTCGGCGGTGCGTACTTGCTGGTGATGATGTTGGCGTTGACCAAGAATTCGCTACGAGCAGCGGTTTCAATCAAGGTGCGGATACCAGGATCGAGATCGGCGCTGCGGTCGTTCACGTAAGCGGAAAGCTTCTGGTACCAGTCCAACACCTGGGCAAGCAAGTCGGGGTTCCACTGATCGCGAACACCAGCCGTACCAGCGCAGCGGGATTCAAACAAAATCTTATCGCGCTGAATGTAAGGCTGCTTGAAGAAGCCGTTGAGGGCGTTCTTGATGTTGGAGATGTCTTTCGCAAGTTCGATCTTACCATCGCGAGCCTGGAGGATCGGGATGGAACGAGCGAGCA
>JAZUEA010000438.1:0-3179 GCA_045639945.1 Myxococcota bacterium | reverse complement strand
TCGGGAGTAAGCAGTTCAGCGGGGAGGCCGTTAATAATTGTAATTTGGGCCGATGAACCTGCGAACGTGCAACTTGGAATAAGTACAAAGTCACTTGCGATGTTATTTACTATGATATCTTGCGTGTAATCGTTCTGTTCTTGAGCAATCGTTAGAGTCTCGTTTGCGTTGTTATACTCATAGCTGAGAGCCCATTCGAGCTTTTCGCAAGTTCCATCTTCTGTGGCAGCGTAAGGTAGATTGCACTGGAGACATGCGGAAATGCTTTCATTGTTTTTGTCGCAAATGATTTTGTCGGTTGCGCAATAGGCAACATCTTGGCATCGAGTTTTGCATGCAGCTCCTGCATAACCAGCGTTGCACTTTCCGCATTGAGTCGGTGTGCCGTCTCCTAATTGCTCACAAATAATATCGGCTGAACAGTTGCCTGGTTGACATGATTGGGTGCACGTTTTGCCATAATAGCCAACAGTACATCCCTGGCATTTTTCGGCTTCGCCAGTGTTTTTCTTACAGACGGTTGTTGTTATGCAGTTATTATTTCGGATGTCACCCTGGTTGGCAATCGTTTGAGTGCTGGATGGGCATGCCGCAGTGCAGTTATCGGTATAGAAACCATCTTCACACTCACCACTACAAGTTCTAGGTGCACCAGTAACCTTGTCGCATGTTTCTGGAGCAATTTTGCAGTGGTGATTACCAGTTGCGCTACAAGAATATTGGCAAACTTTACCAAAGTATTTATCGCCGGTGCAGCTTGCGCATTCGAGCGGCATGCCTGTGTCTTGCTCACATGTAATAACGGCGATAGCAGGATTAGGTGAAGTCTTGTTGCAATTGGTTGGAATGCTACAAAAAACATTACAGTCTTTGCCATAATAACCACTTGCGCATTCATCACAGCTTAGGAATTGGCCACTGGTTTTGTCGCAAATCGTGTGAGCCGCAGTGGAGCCGGTTCCGTCTTTGGCGCAAGTCGTGTGGATTTGGCAAGCGCGGTTACAGAACTCACCGTAATAGCCATTGTGGCACGTACCACAAGCCGTCACTGTATTAGGATTGAGCTGATCACATTCAATTTCATCTTTTTGACAGTTCGGTGCATTTTGAGGAGTGCATGGCTTATCGCATGCAGAGCCTGCGTAAGATGGCTTGCAGCCAGCGCAAGAATTGGCCTGACCTGTGATAGGATCACATGTTGTGACTTCTTTGCATGTATCATTGTCGGGGCAAGCGTACTGGCAACTGTTACCTTTGATTAATGAGTATAGATCGGCTTCATCAGCGAGGATTTCTTCCAAGGTTGGCTCTTCGGTTTCAGCATCCGCTTCGTCGTTTACGCCTGCATCGCCTGCGTCTGCATCTACCCCGGCATCTTCAGTATCTTGTCCTTGAGAATTCTGGTCGCGTACTGCCTCAATGAGTTCGATCGCGAGTGGTCCGTGGTAGTACGGCCCGTCGCAAGTTACGCATGCGTTGACGGCACCCGTGATTTGGTCACACTGGAATTCTTCACTGTAGAGACAGTGCGAGATGCTGTTAGAAGTGATGCAACGATTTTGACAGTAGGTGCCGTAGTATCCATTCTTACACTTCGTGCACTCACTCGGAGTTCCATTCTTGTTGCATGTTCTGACATCTTCGCAGTCTGTGTTGTCGGGACTGCAGGTGTCTTTGCAGGTATCACCAGAATATCCGGCTTCACAGACAGTGCATTTAACGGGATTTCCGTCAATGCTGCAGATCATGTCATTATAGGTACAGTGATATGCGTTTGGATCTAAACTGCTTTCGATAGCGTCATTACACAGTTCGCCGCAAGGCTCTTTATCACCAGCGGTTGCGCCGTAGAATCCAGCTTCGCAACTGTTGCACTTGATCGGTGTGCCGTCTTGTTCGCATTCGGCGACATCGCGACAGTTGCCCGCTTTGGGTGACAGACTGCAAGGCTGTGTGCAGGTTTCACCATAGAAACTATCTTTGCACTTGATACATTTGATCATGACACCAGTTTCTTGATTACAAATATTGTTTGATGCCTGATCTTCTGTCTTGTCCGCGCAAACAGGGGAAACTGCGCATTTTTCTGTGCAACCAGCGCCGTAGTAACCGTCTTGGCAAGCTTGGCATTTGGTAGGAACAACGTCGCCATTTCTCTGCAATACACATGCTTCAATGCCATTGAATGTGGTTTCGGCATCGCTTGTTGAGTTTGCAGATTGGCAGTGGTGCTTTTCTTCGTCGAGATCTTTGCAAGAGTGATCGCAGAGTTTGCCGTAGTATCCATCTTCACATGGATGAATGCATTCAGCAGACTCTTCATCGAGCTCAGCAGAACTGCTAGAGTCTTCAGCTTCGGAGCCATCCTGTGTATCGCTTACAGAATTCTCTTTGGCTTTGCATCGAATGCGAGAATCGTCAGTGCCTGTGCCACAGTGATAGTTGGCGAGCTCATTAGATAGAGCAAGGTCGCATTTACTATCACACTCATCTCCATAGTAACCGTCTTCACATTTACTGCATTTGGTCGGCTTACCTGTAACTTTGTCACATTCTACGACTTGGAGACAGTGTGAATCAGCCTCTAAAGAACATGTGTTTTCGCATGCTTCGCCGTAGAAGCCATCTTTGCATTTTTCGCAGCTTGTAGCGATCGGAGCATCTTGCTCGCAGCTGACGAAGCCTTCGACTTCTTCACTGCAGTTTTCTGGCTTTATGCACTTTGTATGACAAGCCTCTCCGGTGTAACCAGGTGTGCAACCTTCACATTTGATGGGAATGCCAAGCTCTTGAGTGCAAGCAATAACAGTAGAAGTTGATGAATTGGTGTTTTGATCACCTTTCTCATTCTTACTGTTTTCGTCATCAGTTGTATTGGGAAGATAACAATGGTGGCTGTACTCGGATTTAGAGCACTGCGTTTCACAGTTAGCGCCGTAGAAGCCATCTTTGCAGCCGTTGCAGCTGGTTGCTTTACCGCTGTCTTTCTCACATGTGAGAATCGTTTCACAATTGTTGGCTTCTTCGGGGCATTCTTGGTCGCAATAAGTGCCGTACTTGCCGGGGCAGCATTCACCACATTTGGTGATTTGGCCGGTCCATTGATCACATGCAGTGATCTTGGTGCAGTAGAATCCTGCGTTGATTTCAGGATCGATGGAGAAGTGATGATTTGAAGT
>JAZUEA010000437.1:0-4318 GCA_045639945.1 Myxococcota bacterium | reverse complement strand
GCTTCGAATGGGTGAGCGTTGTGCGCATTTAAAGACCGCAACCGAGGGAGATGCTCACTTTGGTTCCTTCTGACGAAGAAAGTGTGAATCCGCCGAACCTTGCAGAAAATGGACAAGCTCCGTTGGCTGCGATGTTTCGGCCCGGGCGTGTGCGCAAAAAGGTTTCTCAGGCGGCGCCACAAAAGCCAAAGTCGCAGCGTCTTTACACACCCGCGCAACCGTTGCCGCGCAAACAAATCGATGCTGCGCTTGAGTCGTTGTGTCCGGACACGATTGATCCGCTTTGGGCTGGTCAATGGGCGCTTTCATTGGTGACGGAGCGCGCCAAAAAGCAACGTGCAGAAGGTGGTTGGTTCACGCAGGCGTTTGGCGTGGAGCACTTGGCTGCTTACGAAATCCAGGATGGTTCGCGTGAAGCTGACTTTTTGCGCGAAGTTATGCAGATTGAACCGCCTGCGCGTTTGCTCGATTTAGGTTGTGGTTACGGGCGGTTAGCAATTCCGTTGGCGCGAGCTGGCTTTGACGTGGTGGGGTTGGATTTAAGCTTACCCATGTTGGAGCAAGGTTTGGCGTTGGCGCAGGCGGAAGGCCTCTCCATTCAGTTTGTGCATGGCGATATGCGCGATGTGAATTTTGATGCCACATTCGCCGGTGTTTACTGCATGGATCACACGTTTGGTTTCTTCGACGATGCCGAAAACATCGCGATGTTGCGCGGAATTTACAATTCGCTCCAGATTGGTGGCCGTGTGGTCATCGACTTGGTCAATCGCGACGTGATTTGCAGCGACGTACCCAAGCGCACCTGGTTTGAAGGTAAAAGCTGTCTCATTCAAGAAGATATCGAATTGGATGAGATGGAAAGCCGCCTAAATGTTCGTCGTTACTTGGTTTTTGCTGACGGCAAAGATCGTATCTACGACATCTCCCTCCGCCTCTACACCGCCCACGAACTCTGTTCGATTCTGTCGCTTGCAGGATTTGAAGTCGAAGAACTCTCCGGCTCAATCCACACGCGAGGCGCTTACTTTCCTGGTCAGAGCGAGCGTTTAATCGCTGTTGGCGTAAAACGTTAAAGCCTAACTCTTTGATTTTATTAGGATTTTAAAGAAGACGCGGCGCAGGAATTACTTGCGGCCGCGTTTTTTGGGTGTGGGCAATTGCAAGCCGTCGATGCTTTCGTAGATGAGCAAGCCTGAAGAGAGAACGAATCCGGAACCGGAAACAGTAGCGAACGTGCCGGTGATGTCATAGAGCTCACCGACCTGAAGTGCCTTGTCGACCTCGTCGGGAATGTTGACGATCATCAAGCGTTTATCGCCACCGGCTGGTGTATCGGTGATCCAAACGTGCGGTAATTCAAAGCGTTTTGCGCCTTCCGGTCGAACGTATTTTTCGACCAAGTAGCCGCGAACTTTGATGCGTTGATCCATGAACTTGTCGCGACGAGCGAGCAAGCCGTCCACGCGCAACGCGCCGTCGGGATGCGATTCGTCAGGAATGGTGCCCTCTAGTTTGATGAGCGGCGGCAAATCGACATGTGCCTTTAATGCCGGGCTGATTTCTGGCGTTTCGCTTTCAAATTGGGTGCAAGCGCTTAAACTCAAAAGAGCGGCGCAGGCGAGAAGAAGACTACGGTTCATCGCGAGCGACCTCGATTCGAAGAGTTTTGCCGTTCAGAATTTCGCCATTCACGGCTTCAATGAGGTCCTGAACGTACTCAGGTGCGACATGAATGTACGTGTGGCGCGCTCGAACGTCGAGTTCTTCTAAATCTTCAGGCAAAAGACCTGCTAAATCACACAAAGTCTCTCGCAAAACGGGCCGTGAAAAACCATCCAAACGGCCCACATTTAAGAAAACATTCGTCAAATCAGAAGAAGTTTTCGTCTCTTTGGGGGCGACGACTTCCGACTTTGATTCTTCTTTGGGCGGGTCGATGGCTTTAGGAACTTCCTTAATAATTTCAGTGCGCTCCGGTTCTTCGGCTTTGCGAGCAGCTTTGGGCAAACCACGAAATTCGCCCTGAACGACGCGAACGCGCTCTGCTACGCCTTCGAGCGTTTGTGGCAAAGCGCCCGGTGCAATGAAATCAGGTTTCGGTACTTCGCTGAGCGGACCACCAAACGAAGTTGTCTTGGTGGCTTTCGGTTGGCGCATTGCGTGCAGCAGGCTCATCACCAATTCGGGCGCATCTTCGCGCTCCAAAATGCGCATGGCCTGAGCGTGTAACTCAGGATCATTCGGAACAGGCCCGGCCAGATTGAGGATTTCGCTGACCAAGGCCTCTGTCTTGCGCTCATCGCGACGCACTTCAATCTCCGCTTGCGTGGGAACCTGCCGCTCCTGGAGGGCCACGTTGTAAATTCGTTTCAGGTAGTAATAAACGCCGATTTCGCGAGGACCAATCAGGCTGATTGCCACGCCTTTATGTCCCGCGCGTCCCGTACGACCGGTGCGGTGAATGTAAACTTCCGGCGATTCCGGCAGCACGTAGTTAATGACGTGGCTGAGTTCTGTGATGTCGATGCCGCGCGCGGCAATGTCGGTTGCAACCAAAAAGCGCAAACTTTTTTCTTTGATGCGCTTCATGATTTCTTCGCGTTCGCGCTGCGGCAAATCGCTGTTTAGGTACTCGGCGTCGTATCCCATACGCATGAGCTGGCGACAAACAAGCTCGGAATCTTTACGCGTATTCGTAAAGATAATCGCACTTTCCGGCTCTTCGTATTCGATAACCTGTACCAAGTCGCGCGGCCTGGAAACGCCGTTGACCATATAATAATGGTGCTCCACATCGTCTGCGGCGACGTTTTCTTCGACCAACGACAAAAACTCAGGTTCCGTTAAATAACGCTTGGCCAGACGCTTAATGTCTTCGGGAATCGTGGCGGAGAAGAGCAGCGTTTGTCGCTTTTCCGGTACATATTCCATGATTTGCGAGAGTTCGCGCGCAAATCCCATGGAGAGCATTTCGTCGGCTTCGTCGAGTACCAACGTCTGAAGCTGATTCAAGCGTAAATTCTGGCGTTTCAGGTGATCCAAAATTCGGCCTGGCGTGCCTGCCACAATGTGCGCAAACCGCATTTCCGCGATTTGTTTGTCCATTGAGGCGCCACCGTAAACCGCCACGCTTTGAATACGCTGATTTGCACCAATCGAAGTGAGTTCGTCGGCGACTTGCTTGGCCAACTCGCGCGTAGGCGCCAAAACCAAGGCTTTCACACCTTTTGCTTTGGGATTGATGCTGTCCAACAGCGGAATGCCATACGCCGCGGTTTTACCTGTGCCAGTTTGCGACTGAACCATTAAGTCGCGGCCGGTAAAAACCATTGGAATGGCGCTTTGTTGAACGGGAGTTGGGTGGATGTAGCCGATCTTCTCAAGAGCAGCGAGCATTTGCGTGGAGAGATGGAGGTCGGCGAATTGAATATCGGACATGATTTCGCTCTGTTCAGAGGCGCTTAGCCGAAGTGCAGGCGTGAATGAAGTGGATGTTTAAAAAGAGGTAGATCCTGATGCAGAATGATAGATCTGTCAACCTTCAGACGCTTTTTGAGCGCGTGCTTCTAAAAGTGCATCAAATGCAGCTCGCAATCGGGGATCTGCAATGCCTTGCGTGCGTGGAGACGGTTTAGGCGCAGCTTGAGGCGACAAAGGTGGCATTGAAATCGGCGAATCTGTTGGCGCATCGACCAGTCGTAATCCGCGCAATTTAGGGCAGTAAACGCGAACGCGTTGAGACAACATAATTCGCGATTGAAAAACAGCATCACGCCAATCAGGCCGAACCGCGACCACCGCGAGGTCATTTTCAATCGCAATAAAAGACGTGTTGCGCGCCAGAAGTGGTCCAAAAATCAGATCTTTTGCCAATCGAAGCCGATCCAATGGAGAGCGTTTGAGCGTGGCCATTGAGGCCATCATGGGCGCTGTTGTGTTTAGAAGCGGCATGATCGGTTGCGACGGTTTTCGGCGAATTTGCGAAAACGGTTGCGTGAAACTGGGGTCAATTTTGGGAATATTTTCGAATTGAGCCATGGCAAACGCACAAAAACAGAGCTTGCGCTCGGAATCAATGGTTTGAAAAAGATTAATAATTTCAAATGAGTTTGAGTGGTGCGAATTTTCATGAAAACTTTTTTGAATAAAAATTGAGACAACTAAAAAAAGTTCTTGAAGTTGCCGTAAAACGCGAGTATAACCGCGCTCGCTTCTAACGAACGACACTGAAGGCGCGTAGCTCAGGGGGAGAGCACCTCCTTGACGAGGAGGGGGGCGGGGGGTCAAACCCGCCCGGGCCTACTAAGTCGCGAGT
>JAZUEA010000436.1:0-2106 GCA_045639945.1 Myxococcota bacterium | reverse complement strand
CGTTATGGGTTCTTTGACCGCCGACCAGATTCGTCGTGTGGTTCAGCAGCACGCCGCCGAAACGCGTCAGTGCTACAACAAGGAACTCCAGAGCAAGCACGACTTGGCGGGTAAGATCGTCGTGAAGTTCACCATCGCTGGTACCGGTAAGGTGGCTGCGGTTTCGATCGCCGAATCGACCATGAAGAACGTCAACGTCGAAAACTGTTTGCGTACCAACATCAAGAGCTGGCGCTTCCCTGAGCCTAAGGGTGGTGGTTCCGTTACCGTTAACTACCCCTTCACCTTCAGCGCGTCTGAATAATTCGCCTCAAGTTCCTTCCTCGCTTTCTCCCGCTTTTTCCTTTCCTCATAAATTCCTAATTCGATTAAGCAAACGCTCGATTTCTATTTGAAATTGGCAGGTCAAAACGATTGCTGCGAGCAATGTTGCAAAGCGATTCGCTGTAATTTCGATTTCGAAGCAATTTCAAACGGATAGCATTCTCAAAGCTTCGTCCGACGAACAAAAATGAAAGATTTGTAAAAGATTGAAAAACTTTGAGAGCTTTAGGATTGCGAACTCTCAGATTTTTTGAATGATTTCATTGAGTTTGAGAGATGTGAAAATCTTATAACTTTTCTTGGTTCTTGTTTGCTGGTCGTCTATTCTCGCAGCTCGCATGTTGTAGGAGTTGAAATGCGTTTCTCAATTGCAGCGGTTCTCGGGCTTTTGCTTTGTCTCCTTTTGGGTGGCTGTAACTTGTCACGAAATCGAGCGATTGAGCTCATGAATAAGGGTATTTCAGCAGCGAAAGGCAATCACACCGTTGATGCTGTGAATTACCTCACTCAAGCCATTGATGCGGATCCCAGTTATTCCAAGCCCTATTTCTATCGAGGAATGATTCAGTACCAAAAACAGAACAACTTGCTGCAAGCCCAGGAAAGTCTTGAGAAAGCAATTGAGCTTTCAAAAGAAGAAGGTGAGTACTACTTCCATTTGGGCCAGGTCTTTGAGCGCAAAGGTGATCACCAACGTGCTGCCAATGCTTTCCAAAACGCGACGCGTTACTCCGCAAAGCACGCGGAAAGTCACCTTCGACTTGCAATCTCGCTGGAAGCGTTGGGCAAAGTTGATGATGCGCAGGCTTCTTACCAGCAAGCCATTATGCTGAATCCGCGTTTGCCTGAGGCTTATAACTTGTTGGCGGCGCTCTACACTCGTTATGAACGCCTTGATCATGCCGTTCAGGTTTTAAAAAACGGCGTTGAAAACAATAGTGATTTTGCGCCCAACTATCGTGACTTAGGCTTAGCTTACCAGACGCAGAAGCGCTACAACGACGCGATTGCGGCTTTCGAAAAAGCCTTGATTCTCGATCCGAGTAACATCGCGACTTACTTCAATCTAGGTATGACTTACGCTTCCAACGGAGATAACGCGAAGGCCGTGAAAAATTTGAAGACTTTCTCGGCTCGTGCGCCGAAAGATGCGGAAAATACAACAAGACTCCAACTTTCGCAGGAAATGATTTCGCGACTTGATGTCGCGACAGAGGATTGAGTGCGTTTGCTGGACTTTCGTGATTGTAGCTCCAGAAAATCGCGGCTATAAAAACAACGTTTTAGACGGCCATCGGGGTGCCCGATTCGGCAGGATTTTTTGAATGAGGCAACGTTCATGAGCGATCGGATGCGCGAACTCTTTGAGGTTGTAAGCCAGGATCCCCAAAACGTAGAAGCGTGCCAACAGCTTGAAGCGCTCTTGCAAGCGGAATCTGCGTGGTCAGAACTCTGCAATTTATATGCGTTTCTTGCGAATAACGCTGAAGACCCGGCGACAGCCTCGAGCTATCGATGCATGGCCGCCCAGTTGGCTGCGGATTCCATGAATGACAACGAGCGTGCGCTGCAGTTGTACAGCGAAGCGCTTGAAGGCGCAGGGGATCAGAGTCTCGCGATTCTCACAGAGATGCATAATCTTCTTGTGAAAACCGAGGCTTACAGCGATATCCCGCAGGTTCTTGCGGCGATGATCGAGCGCACCGACGACGCTGCGACTCGTGCAGCTTACTATTATGAATGCGGTCAGATCGCGGAGCTTCAGCTCGAAGACGACGAGGA
>JAZUEA010000435.1:0-2134 GCA_045639945.1 Myxococcota bacterium | reverse complement strand
GTAGTGAAGTCCGGCGGGTGAGGCAAGTGCTTGCAGCAGATCTTCGGGATACGGCAAGTTCACGCGAGTGGGGTTGCTCACGGTGAGATCATGCTTGATCTTCTTTTGATTTCGAGCACTTGCAACAGCTTCTGAAAAAGGAGTGCTGCCACGTTCAAACGCGCTGCGTTTTGAAAACATGGCCTGAAACGGCGTTTGGTCAGTCATTGTCTGGAATTTCTTGGAGTAAAAGCTGGGCGTAATCGAATTCGCCGCTGGGGCTGTAAATGCCGCGCGCAGAGATTAAGGCGTGGATGAGAGTGCCGTCTTTGCGGACGAATCGCTTTTTGAGCGTGTACGCCGTGAGTTCGCCGCGGAGCATTTTTTGAAAACGTTCCACGTCATCGGAGAGATCGCTTGGATGTGTGATGCTGGTCCAGGTTCGACCCAAAAGCGAATTGTAATCGTAACCCAAAATCTCGCAAATGCGCGAATTCGCTGCAAAAAAGCGTTGATCGCGTGATGTGTTGGCCATGCCTACGCGGCTTAATTCAAAAAATTCGCGATAGTGCGCTTCGGCGGTTCGAAAAGCTTCGGTGGCTTTTAATGCCCGCAAACTTTCGGCGGCGTAGAGCGAAAGTAAAGCGCCGATGTCGCGATCTTGCTCGTCGAACGGACCGCTTTTTTTAGAGTGAAGCGAAATCAAAGCGGCCACTTCGCCTTCGTAGAGCAGCGGAAAAATCAGAGCACTTGGATCGGTGTAGCCTTCAAAACCTGAGCTGTGCGCAAATTCGCGAACATCCGAAAATAAAACAGGTTTTCGACTATCAAATGCGTGCGCAAACGCTGAATTGGGATCGAGCGGAAATGGAATAAAACTCGAAGCATGTGCAGGATCGAGCGTTGCCATTCGACGCAACCCCTGTGGTTCACGCAAATAAAACGCTCCGCCACACACTTCGAGGCCGCGCACAAAAATGTCGAGCAATCGCTGCGCAAACGAACGAAGCGTGCAACTCCCTGCGAGCGTAGAGCGAATTTGAGCCAGTGCTCCCAATCGTTTTTGAAGCGAATGCAGCGCGACTCGCGTATTGGAAACGTGCTCAAAAGGGGAGAGCTGACGCATCGATTCAACGTTTCGAGTTAATGCATCAGATAAATCTTTTAATGAAATCAGCGGCTTACGAATGTAATCCCACGCGCCATTTCGCATCGCTGTGATGATATGGTCGCTTTGAGCATTTTGCGACAACACCACAATGGGCGTGTTGGGCGCATCATTGGACAACTGCTGCAGCGTTTCGGGCCCGTCGCTGATATCTAAATTTAGAAAGACGATGCTGAATTGGTGTTGGCGAAACAGATGCAAAGCTTCGTTGCTGCTTTTCGCCGCGATGACCGCGCAGCCTTCGTCCGATAAATAAGACGAAATGGCGAAACACCGACTTGGTTCATCGTCTATGAGAAGAGTTTTGATGGGTTCTTGATTCATGCAACTTCCACGCAAGCAATGGAAGTCGCACACAAAAAACGAAGCGTCAAGCGAGAAAAAGGAAGGATAACTGCGCGAAAGAATTGAGAATTATTTGAGGTCGTTGCAGGGCAGGTTGAACGCTTCGAGTAATGTTGTGGATTGTCCGTAGCCGCGAATCAAAAGCGGGTAGAGCGCGCCATCTTGCTTGTAGTTGCCCAGCGCGAATCCTCGATAGGTGGGCTGTGGATTCAAGTTGCTGCGATTGAGCGTGATGCCACGACCAAAGTTGGCGGCGTCTTGGCGCAAATCGTGGCTGGAGAAAACCATGTAGTTTTGGCTTTCGCTCGCGAGAGTGGCGGGATCATCGGTGTAGCCCACTGAAATTGCGATGGGATCGTGACGTGAAATCACGGCTGAAACAGGCCAGCTTGAACCCGGACTCGCGCGGAATCCAAGGTTTTCATAGAAGATTTCTACGTACTTGCCATCGCGCACACGTGCAGGCAGAGCGTTTTCGCTCCACTGAATTGGCAACACGCGCTCGCTGGCGTCCAGTGCGTTCAGTGCATCGAGCTGACTTGTGAGCGAGGCGCCGGTTTCAAGTGTGATGCCACTTTCGTCTTCGCGCCAAAGTTCGAGCGTGTAGTTTTCGCCTTGAGACACCAAAAGTAGATCGCTGTG
>JAZUEA010000434.1:0-11002 GCA_045639945.1 Myxococcota bacterium | reverse complement strand
GAGAAGAACACACCTCCTTGGCCCACAGAACGACATGGCTACGATCCGACTTCGCTCGTCGCAAAGCGCTTGATGTCTTCGATGACGCCGTCGCCGAGCAAGTTCCAGCCGAAGAAGTCCTCGCCGGTCGCCTTGTTCGCGTTCTCGGTGGCCTTCTTCAACACCTTCATCGCGTTCGTGAAGTCGGCACGGCCGTTCGCCGCGGTGCCGGTCGCCTTGAAGAGGTGCTTCATCAACAAATCGTCGATCATCATGAGATCGTCGCAGTAAGCCGCAGCCTCATCCAAAGAGCCGGCGCCTTGGAAGTCAACCGGGAAACCTTCTTCGATGTATTCGATCAAATCATGAACGTTGATGTTTTGATCGTAGGCACCGAGCAAGTCGATGAGGGCGTTGGTGACGTGCGCGAACGTCGCGAGGGTGTACAAGTCCGTGGACGAGAACTTGATCTTATCAAGATCGCAGCCCGCTTCAGACATGACGTAAGAGTTAAGGTTCGCGTCAGCAGCCTTCTCAAGAGCGACGGCAATCTGGTTGAGATCGTCGTGCATCGACTTGAAGGTGTTGATCAAATCGCCGACCGTCAAGCTCGGATCGATCGTTTCAGAGAAGTAGTCGACGTCCGTCGTGAGGTACTTGTGCGGAAGCTGATCGACGAGCGAGGCAAAATCGTGATCGCCGACCATCTGAGCGAAGAGGCCCGTGGCGTTCCACAGGAAGCTGAAGTCAACCGAGGCGTTTTCAAAGCCGAGCTTGGGCAAAAGCGCCTGGAAGTTCTCGTTGCCAAACAGGCGGAAGAGGCCCGTCATTGCAAAGCGGAAGGAGATCTCAGCAGGTGAGTTCGCCTTGTAGATTTCGGCGTAACGGTTACCAGCAGAAAGGAAGTCGCAGTCCTGCGAAGCGGCTTCAGCTTCTTCATCGCTGTCCGGCAAGCCAATGTTGCCGCCTTCGCCACCCTGGCCGCCTTCGCCCGCAGAACCGCCTTCACCACCGCTGCCCGCGCCACCTTCACCAGCAGAACCGCCTTCTCCCGCGATACCGGCATCCGCACCAGAGACGTCATCGTCGTCGTCGCAACCAGTAAAAGCGAGTGCAGCTGCAGCAAGAAGAGCTAAAGACTTGATTTTCATGGAATCTCCAATGTGAAAAAAGTTACCCATCACAGGCGGCGAAATTTTAACAAAGTTCACTTAGGAGATCAAATTGCTGCAAAAAGGCTTTCCAAAAAATAAACAAATCTTTTTCTGAAAGCGCGATTTTATCTGAGATCATCAGAGTGATTCAGTGAGAATCAGAGAGAGTGCGTTGATCAAAAGGGCGATGCAGGTGTGAGCGAGAGAGCGCAGACAAGGATCAGGGCAAAAGATCAAAAGGCGTCCACTTAAGCCAAGCGGAATTCAGGCGGTAACCAATGCGCGGCTGCCGTGCAAAAGAATCTTGGTCCAAAAACGGAATGGGCGAGCAGGTTGAGTTCAGACGTTGAATCAAGTTGCGCAGGTGGAGCGTCGAAGTTTTCGAATCTTCGCACCATTCGTAGAGAGGCGACGCAAAGTTCAAAGGCGATTCAAAGAATTGAATGGCATCGCAGGTGATGGTGGGATCTGTGAGGCCTTTCAGAACAAAGTCGCCGTCTTGGTAAATGGCAGAGAGCTTTTTAAAATCGTTCGCGATGCCGTAAGGCATGAGGTCAAAGCGAAACACAAAGTCACGCACTTCACAGCCGCGATCATCTGTGGTGATTTGAAAATCCTCTAAGCTTGCGTCGTAGGCCGTCATGACGGATTGCGCCACAGAGCCCAGGCTGATCAAAGCTTGAGAGAAGTTTTCAAAGTCAGGCGGTGTAAAGTCGTCGCGCGGCGTAATGGTGACAAGCGCTGAAAGCTTTGCAAAGTCGTCTAAGTGATACGCGCGAAGTGAATCACGAACAGAGAAGTCAGCACTGTAGGCAGAGGCAACGTCGATCGCAAAGACGGCCAAGTTTGCAACGGTAGAGAGCAGCTCTAAGTCCGATGTGTGCAAGGTCACGTGGTCAAAACCAAGCGTGGCACCCAAATGATATGGAGCATTGAGCTCGTTGGCGGCGCGAAACAGGTGATGTGCACCGTTTTCAAGCAAGTGTTTTTGAGAACCCAGGCGATCGATCACGTCATTCCAGGTCAAGTTTGGTGTGATCGCATCAATGGCCAATGTATTTGCAGCCTCTACACCTGGCGCATGAGCCGATCCAAGATCAGAAGGGGGCTTTCGAAAGACGTCGAGCGGATGACACTGATCAGAAACGCCGGCGTCTGTGCCTAAAACAGTTTGCGAGTGATCAGAACAGAGCGCCGAAAGTGATTCTTTAAAACCCAAATCAGCAAGAAGTGAGAGAACTTCGGGTGTGTCTGCAAAGTAAGCGAGCTCAGAAAGACCTAAGCCAAGCAGAATTTCTTTGTGACCGTGATAAAGGTCGTTTGCTTTTTTAAAGTGCTTGTAAGCCTTGGCAAATTGGCAGTTGAGCAAAGCGCGCTTGCCTAAATGCGCTTCATCTTCAGCTTCTAATGCGTCACAGCCAAACGTGATCGAAAGCAAAAGAGCGGTTGCAATCTGTGATCGAAGACTGTTCAAGAACATCAGTTAGTCACACAACGGATTCGGGCGAACGGTCAAGGACTGCTTCTTTTTCATGCGTCGCCAGTTGATAAAGCCATACATGTCGTTCACAAAAAAGATCGAAAAACAAATGATCATGGGGAAGTAAGCGCTGTCGTCGAGCGTGGCAAGTACCCACAACGCAACAAGAACCAGATCATTGCATGAATAAGCAATCGCATACGCGTCATTGCGAAAAAGCATTAAGTAAGAGGCAGCAAAGCTGGTCGTCACAGACAAGGTGCTGAGCCATAAGTTCGCTGTGCCAAAGAACTTGAGGATGAAATAAAACGCGATCGTAACTGCGATCGTGAGCAAGGCGCAGATGCAGCAGTTCAGGCGCGACATCTTCGCGATCTTGACCTGCGGTTTTCCTTTTTCATACGGATGTCGAAGCCAAGTGACCACCGAGGCCGCTGAAATCGGTCCTGTCATGCCTAAATAGGTGATCATTTCGCCGTAATAGCTGAATTGATAAGAGGGAATCGCATAGAGAATGCTGAACGTGACCATTAACACTTGGCCAAGCACTTCTCCGCGCGCCACAAAGATTAAAGACGTTACGCCGACCAGCGAAGCAATCAGCGCCAACACGTTGCCCACAGGTGCAAGCAAGTACGACGCCGTTACCACCGCGAGAGACGTGAGCCATAAGCCTTTCTCAAATCGCGTCAGGCGCAACACATAGTGCAAAGGATTCAGTGAGATCATTTTGAAAGGCTCTTATCGCGACATTTTGGCGCCAAGCCAAAGACCAAGCAGGCCTGCGAACAGACAAGACAACAACGTCACAACAATGTTGAGCGATGCTGTGAGCCAAGCGCCACTTTGAAAGAGCTTCAGCGTTTCCAGGTTGAACGTTGAGTAGGTTGTAAATCCACCCATGGCGCCGGTTGTGAGCATGAGGCGAAGCGTGGGCGACGAAATCCCTAAGCCAGAGAAAAACGCGAGCAGAAAAGAACCAACCAGGTTCACTGCAAAGGTGGCAATGGGGAATCCTGTGTGAAACAGCGCCGCTGCGCCCAGACTTACAAGGTATCGAGCGCCACAACCGAGCGCGCCACCAAGGCAAACGGCCAGAAAATTCATGAATGCCTCCAGCGCTGCGGACTAGCAGGGCAAGTTGAGATTGTCAAGCTGCGTTCAGGCTCCGCAAAAGGCCAGCACTGCTCACAATGCGCGTTCAGACAGAGAGCAAAAGACCAAAATCAGCAAGGCGCTCAACTTTTTGAGTTGAAAAGTTAACGATCGTTAACTAAAAGGGCGCGGGAAGGTGAACGATCGGAAACTTTTGATGCGAACGAGCGGCAAAGTCAGTGCACGAGACAAGGTTTTATTTGCAGCCCTCAAGCTTTTTGCAAAGCGAGGCTACGAAGGCGTGTCGCTCAGCGAGATTGCCGATGAACTTGGGCTCACAAAACCGGCGATGTACAGGCACTTTAAGAGCAAAGAAGATCTGTTTGCTCAAATTCTAAAGCGCATGGAAGAAAACGACGCTTCAAACGCTGAAGAAGCGAATGTGCCTGTAGACAGTGCTGCCAATGCGCCTGAATCCTACGAATCGATCTCGATCGTCGACATGGGTGCATTCAGCGCGTCGATGTTTCGGTATTGGGTGACTGATGAATTTGCCGAACCGTTTCGAAAGCTGTTGACCGTTGAGCAGTTTCGAACGCCACAGATGCTTTCGCTGTATCACCAGTACTTGGGACAAGGTCCTGTGGATTATGTGACAGAGATCTTAAAGCCTATGTTTGGTGAGCGAGCTGCTATGTTAGCCGGTGAGTTCTATGCACCCATGCATTTGTATTACAGCCTCACCGACAATGCTCAAAACAAAGAAGAAACCATTCAAATGGCATTGGATGCCATTCAAAAACAGACTCAGAGGTTGGCCATGATCAAGTTGCAAGACAACGGTTTAACGCTTCGACTGGAAAAACCAGAGGACGAAAATGCAGTTGAGAACCTGATTCGAGAATCATTTTGGAACATTTATCGACCAGGCTGCTTAGAGCACTACGTTGCTCACGTGCTTCGTGATGATCCGGATTTCATTCCCGAATTGAACTTTGTGCTTGAGAAAGACGGCGAAATCATCGGTCAAGCGATGTATGTGCACGCTCAGATCACAAAAGACGATGGCTCAAAAGTGCCTGTGTTAACCATGGGTCCAATTGCGATCTTGCCAAAGTACCAGCGACAAGGGTTTGGAAAATTGCTGTTAGAGACCACGCTCACACATGCACAAGCCTTTGGTGGCGCGGTTCTGTTTGAAGGCAACATTCAATTCTACGGAAAATCTGGGTTTGTGCTCGCAAGCTCAAAGCAAATCCATTACTGGGCTGAACCCAAAGAAAGTGATGTGCCGTATTTCTTGTGCAAAGAACTCAAAGCCGGATTTTTAGAAGGCATTGAGGGCACTTATCAAACGCCCAAGGTTTATTTGGTGAACGAAAGCGACGCAGAGGCATTTGACGCGCAATTTCCGCCAAAGGTGAAGGAGCGCCGGCCGGGTCAGCTCTGTTGATCACAAACAACTCAGCGGTGCAAAAATAAAAATACGCAATGCGACAGAAAAAAGACGTTGATGCAGTTGCAATTTACCGCTGCGTGCATAACGTTGCGCCGTTCGCACAACAACGGACTCATTTGAGGAGAACAACATGCATTACCAGTACCGAACCGCCAACACATGCTCCAAGGTCATCGACTTCGATCTTGAAAACAACATTGTGACGAACGTGCAATTCTTGGGCGGCTGCCCTGGCAACTTGAAGGCTTTGAGCATTCTCGTTGATGGCATGACCGTTGAGCAGATTGTCGCCAAACTTCAGGGTGTCACCTGTGGCCCTAAGAGCACGTCTTGCAGCGATCAGCTCACCCGCGCCGTCTTGGCCGCTCAGAAAGATGCCCAGGCAAACGCCGGCAAAGTGATCGGCTGATCACTCAAAAACGATCGTCTCTCATCCCACCGCTTTGAACGAAAATCCCAAGACATTAACCGATTCCAGCGCAGAACCCGCGAGTGCACCACTTGATCCGGTTGCTCGCGCGCTGCGTCGAAAACGTGATCGCAATAAAAAGCCTGCTCAAGCACCGCAACACTCAAATGAGCTGGTGGCGCCGCGCTTTTTAAATCCGCTTAACTTTCTTGATTTTGATCATTGGCCCAAGCCCATTGAAAAAGATCCCGATGTTCAAGTTTGGCGTGGCCTTTTAACAGAGGACTGGGACGGCTGCTCTCCGCTGGGTGGCTTGTCTTCAAAAGATTTTGAGCGCGTTCTCGATCATGAAGGCCTTTGGATTAATGGCTTTCCGCATGGCCGAAGATCATTAGAGCAAGGCACGCTCAAGGCCAAGGCAGGCGACACGATCGCGGTGTATTCCTTTGTGACAGAGCCGCCTAACCTTTCGATCACGCCGCAGATTTTGTTTGAATCGCCCGGAGTGCGCGCAGTTTTAAAGCCGGCGGGCTTGTCGGTGGGCCGAACTCGCGCAGCATTTGACCGATGTTTGGAACACCTGGTCCGCTGTCAATGGGGTGAAGGCTGGCGCGCCGTTCACAGATTAGATCGCGACACGTCAGGGGTGATTCTTTTTGCAAACGATGGCTCTGAAACCGGCGCACTGCACAAGATCTTTCGAGCAGGCTTGGTTGAGAAACGCTACATTGCCTTGGTTTCACCGCCGCCTGCTTCAGATCACTTTGAAGTTTCAGGCTTGATGGTCCGCGCCAAGCCAAAGACCAGTGATCCTGCGCCGCTCTATTTTGAGATCTGGAAAGGGACCGAGGCACCAGACAAAGAACTCGACCCCAAAGACTCTCGCACCGTGTTTCATGTGCTCGCCCGAACTGCAGATCGTGCGTTGGTTGAAGCGGATTTGTACACCGGCCGCACGCACCAGATTCGCGTTCACCTGCAATCCGTTGGCTCACCGTGCATGGGCGACGTGCTCTACAGCAACACGCCAGCCCCGCGCCTGATGCTCCACGCCCTTTGGATCAAAGTCTCAGATCTATTTGAAGCAGCCGCCAAGCCTTAAGACATAGGCTTGCTTGCTCTCAAATGAGCGCCTTGAGCTTGATCAAAACTGTGAATTCTAAACGAGAGAGAAAAGAGCGGCAGGATCGAGAAGGGGATTACTCTTCTTCGTCGGCGGTGTCGTTGGCAGCGCTGCTGTTGCTGACCGGTTCAGCCACTTCGCCCGAAGACTTTTCGCTGCTTGACTTGGCCGTGGTCTTTGGCTTGGTGGTGAACTCTGCGATCATTTCGTTCAAGCGCGCTGCAAGCACTTTGAGCTCTTCGGTTTCGTTGAACTTCATCGTGACATTGATGTAGTCGATGAAATCGCTGTACGCCTTCACGAAATTGTTGCGAGCATCCTGCACGGTTCCGGTTTCGTGCGTGGCCTTGAGGGCGTTCACCTGCGACCAGCGAGACATGAACGCCAAGTAGTGACGGCGCAAAGACTCGAACCACTCGAGCACACCGGCCTTGCTCAAGATCTCAGCGTCGGTTTGCGCCAAGGCATCGACGATCGCTTTCACAATGGCGTAACCGTTGGTGTACGAAAGGCGAGTTGGCACTTCAAAACGATGGATCACTTGCAAAACGGCCTTAGCTGCCTCAGCAGTCTCGGCGATTTCGCTCTTTGCGTTGCACTCTGCAATGGTGGTCAGGCACTTGTAAGACGTATCGGCTGCGACATCTTCGGACTTAAGGTTGAGTGAAACCTTATCCTTGGACACTGCATAGAGCCTATCTAAAGAAAGATAGGATTCAATGACCGATGCGCCGGACTTTTCGTTTGCGAACGACGTGCCTTCGATAATGGCAGCCGCTCTTGCGCCAAGTGAAAGCTGTGTGGTCACGTTCATGCGACGCACAGAGCCTTTCATTACTTTTTGATCAGCCATGACGTTCCTCCTCACGCTGTTTTTCGTTTCAACGAGACAACATCCTAAGCGCCTTCTGGATTTGTACAACTGAACAGCGCAATATTTTTGATCAAAGCTGAAATTTTTTCTGCAACACCCACCCTGCGATTCAGATCAGCCTTTTTTCTTTTTTGAATGAGCCACATGATCAAGATCAAAACCTGATTTCAAAAGAAAACCTTCATCATGCTCAACAGCAGACTCTGTTTTTCGGTTTGATCTGAACTTTTGCTTTGAGCATGACAGCTTTTAAAACCTGAATCGCGCTTTTGCTGAAAACATCAGATACGCTCACGTACAGTTAGATACAATGCAAACAGCATAGAGCGCCTTTCAGCTGAAACAGCAAACATGATCTTGATTATGAATGCGCTTTTAGCCTGAAACACGCTGATGCTTAAGATCAAACACCGCCTGAAACGCCGAAACCGCTTTTGCACTTTGAGAACTTGCGCCGTTTGCTCTGAAACACCGGATTGATACAGGTCAATGCCTTGGCTTTCTTAAGACAACACCTTTGATCTCTTAGGCATTTGAAGAACGACTCTAAAACCGCTTTTTGCTTTTGAATGAAGGTGTCTTTTCTTTTTCGAAGGGTTTTGTATGAAATGTGCGTTAAAAGTTCTCACGATGCTTGACCTGCTGTTTTGAGAGTGTAACTTTTCACCCCGCTGTTTGAGGAGGTTCATCTGTGGCGGACGATTCGCTTTCACAATTACTCGCTCCGAGTGTCGTGATCGCAAAGCGTTACGTGCTTTTGGATCGCGTGGGCGAAGGTGGCATGGGCGAGGTGTGGCGCGCGCACGACCAAGTGACGCAAACAGCGGTCGCTTTGAAAATGCTGCGTCCCTCGATCGCGGGTGCACCGGCTGCTGAAATCCGTTTTCAACGCGAAATTCAGGCGATGGCGCGCCTGGTTCATCCGCACATCGTCCCGATCTTGGACGCCGGCACCGATCCAAAAGTGGGTCTCTTCTTTGTGATGACGCTGCAACTGGGCTTGCCGCTTTACAAAGTCGCAAAGAAATGGACTTGCTGGCGCGACATGTGGCCCATTGTGTCGCAGATCTTGGACACGCTGGCTTACGCGCACTCTCACGAGGTGATCCACCGCGACATTAAGCCGGATAACATTCTGGTCGACTCAAACAACCAAGCAGTGCTGCTCGATTTCGGCGTGGCTCGCCTCAAAGACCATGTGCGATCGGGCACGTCCGCTTACGACATGCTGGGCACT
Source organism: Myxococcota bacterium (assembly GCA_045639945.1). Lineage (GTDB taxonomy): Bacteria > Myxococcota_A > Bradymonadia > UBA7976 > UBA1532 > UBA1238. Next base: position 2,192 of record JAZUEA010000434.1, on the reverse strand, counting down.
GTGGATTACGCCGCGCCCGAACAAGGCGCAGGCACGCGCAGGCGCATTGGTCCGTGGACCGATATTTACTGCTTTGCCATTGTGCTGTTTGAGATCATCTGCGGCCGCTTGCCGTTTTGGGCGCCGAGTCCTGTGCAATCGCTGATGCTGCGCATGAACCAGGGTTGCCCTCCGCTGGAACCGCGCGCGGGCTTTGCGATTCCGCGTGGTCTGCAAGCAGTCTTCGACCGAATGATGCACCCCGACCCGTTTCAGCGTTTCAATCACGCGGCTTCGGTGCGCAACGCCTTTGCTGCTCTTGAAAATGAGCCGCAGGACGTGGTCGGCATGGTCTTGATTCCTGACATGGAGGAGCCGCCAGCAGGCATTCCGGTTGTGTCCGATGAAGTTTCGACCGCGAACAGCATGAATGAAGCGGAGATCTTGTTCCGCAAGCGGCTTTCAAGCATCACGGTCGGCGTTGAGTCTTCAAGCATCTCTGCTTCGTTTGAATCGCCGCTTCGTCAGGCGGACATCAAGGGTCGCGAATTTTTGCTGGGCAAATTGCGACGTGCAGTCGACCGCTGGCGCCAAGCTCCAAGGCCTGGTGTGCTCGCTGTTGTGGGCGAAGCCGGTTTGGGTAAGACCCGCCTTGCGCGCGAAGCGCTTTACCCGGCGCTCGCTGCCGCTGAGATCGATTCACACCGCCACCGCTGGCGCGTGGAACCGTCTGTGCGCGAGATCGCGCTTTCGATCTGCGGTGCAGTGGGCCTTAAGCCAAAGGTTTTTAGCGATCACCTGCAGTGGTGGCTTCATGGTCACGGGGTGACGGACTGCGCCATTCAGGAACAGCTCATTGACTGGATTATGGCGCAGCCTGGCCCGACGACCGTTGAGCGTGAAGGCGGGAACTTGGCCTTGGTGCTGCGCGCTGCGTGCGGTGCCGCGCAAGATAACCACCAGCAAAAGCCGTTTGTGCTCTTGCTCGATGATCTAAAGACGCTCGATCCGGTGGTTTTGACCGTTGTCTGGGCGGTTCACCGCTATGAATTGCCGGTTTTGGTTCTTATCACAACGCGAAGCATTGAAATTGTGCCGCACTTGCCTCGACCTCGATGGCTTGAAACCGGCACGCGCACGCTCACGCCGTTGAACGAAGAAGAAATGGGCCAAATCCTGGACGAGCTGCTTTTGTGCAACGACATGAAGCTGCGCCGCTCGATGATTCTGCAATCGCAAGGGAATCCCGGCCGACTTCTGATGTGCATGCAGCATTTGCGCCGTCAAGGTTTGCTGCTGCCGGCGTATCCAAAGTGGATGGTGACGCCACACGAATGGCGCAACCATTTTAAACCGCATTTAGATTTTGAAACGGCGGCTCACAATCCGCCGACTCCATTTATTTAAGTAGATCGCGCGCTGATTCGCCGCGAAACAACGCGATCAGCTCTCTCACAGTCATTGATGCAACGTGCACGCACTTTTAAGCGGAGATCACTGCATGAAAGTGTCTACAAAAGGTCGTTACGCTCTGAGATTACTCATCGATCTGGCTCAACATCAGAACGATGGCTTTATTTCACTGAAAGAACTCGCCGAGCGGCAGAACATTTCTAAAAAATACTTAGAACAGATCGTGCCAGCTTTGACGCGTGCAGAGATTTTAAAGACCAATCGCGGCTTTCAAGGTGGTTATCAACTCGCTCAGCCAGCGAATCTCATTACAGTGGGCGCGATTCTGAAGTTAACAGAGGGAAGCTTTGCTGCAGTGCCTTGTGTAGAACAGACAGCTTGTGATCGCGCGGCGACTTGTCCCACTTTTCCGATCTGGAAAGGCTTACACGCTGTGATTTCTGAGTATTTAAATGGGATTTCGCTGCAAGATGTTTTGGATCAGCAACCAAACTTTTCTGATCCAACGCAAAACATCGATTGGTGGGATTACTGCATCTGACCTTGCTTTTGATTCATCAGATGCAGGCGCTGATCTTTTGATTACTCAGCAAACATCGCGGTTGAGAGGTAGCGTTCACCGGTGTCGGGCAGGACAACCACGATGGTTTTTCCAGCATTCTCAGGGCGCTTTGCAAGTTCGGTGGCGGCAAACATGGCTGCACCCGATGAAATGCCAACCAACAAACCTTCTTCGCGAGCCAGCGCACGACCTGTGGCGAACGCATCTTCGTTTGCGACGGGAATGATCTCATCGTAAA
>JAZUEA010000433.1:0-7520 GCA_045639945.1 Myxococcota bacterium | reverse complement strand
CTAAGCGGCCTCGGTCGATTTCGTAATTATTCTGGCCAACCTTTTTAACCGAATCGCCCATATCAGAAGCGACAACCGGCTTATCATAACTTTCTTCGGAAATTTGGTAGGAAGAGCGCGTCGGTTCCTTGTGTTCGGTCGATTGCGACGAACCCTTGCCCTTTGAACCCGGCCTTGAGCTGATAAGACCAGCAAGAGGATCTTGCTCAAAACAGGTGTAATTTCCGTTCTTTACCAAAACAACTCGCGCTCGCTGAATCGAAACGACCGTATGCTCTTCATAAGTTTGGCCTTCGACCAACATGCGCTGCTTATTTGTGGCCGTTTCAGCAATTACGGCGATCGAGCGAGAAGCGGGCTCTGCCACAAAAGTCATTTGCAGCGAGGCTTTTAAGTCGCTCTTTTTGCAATCGTCTTTGGGGCCTGGCATGCCGCCCAAATCAGCCACTTCTTCATCTGGTTCATCGTCTTCATCCACTTCTTCGGGGGGATGAGCGTTGAACAAGTTGCGGCCGGTAACTGCACGATAAAAGGGATCGTCCTCTCCTGCGAGACGAACTTTCGCCTTTTGCTTACCAGAATCCTTTGTTGTTACTGGAGTTGTGCGCATGCCAGCGATTTGCTCAGCCAACATATTGTTGGCCACACGCGCCGCTAGCCAAGCGATCACCGCAAGAGCAACGAGATTCAGGATCCAAAAGTGATGTTTAAGAAAACTATCCATCGCGGCGCGCCGCATACAATAATCGTGCCAATTGATCAACCTTTGTAAAATGGCGTCAATTCGAGCAATGAGTCAACAAAAGCTGTGACAAAATGTCACTTCATTTCGACTTTTGACGCCAGTGAGTCCACGTCGATCTTTCGGTAGATGGTTCGCGTTGCAATTCCTAACAATTGAGCCGCCCGTTTTTTGTCGCCGTCGGTAATGCGAAGCGTTTCGCGAATTACACGGCGCTCAATTTCATCGAGCGGCATGCCCAACGGAATCGTCAATAAATCCGTTTGCCGTTCTTTGTCCAAAATTGAATCGGGTAAATCGTCTTCATCGATCAAATTGTGCTTAGCCAAAACCACAGCTCGCTCGATCGTGTTTTCCAGCTCTCGCACATTTCCCGGCCAGGCGTAATTCACCATGCGCTCCAGCGCTCGCCGCGAAATGCCTTCGATTTGCTTCTGATTTTTTTCGACGAAATAGCGAAGAAAATGATCCGCCAAAAGCGGCACATCATCCGGACGAGCACGCAACGGCGGCAGCGTAATCGGAATGACATTGAGGCGGTAATAAAGGTCTTCGCGAAAATCGCCTTGGCGCACTGCTGTCGCCAAATCTCGGTTGGTCGCAGCAATAATTCTGCAATCAGTTCGGGAGGTTACAGAACTTCCCAAAACTTCGTACTCTCCAGATTGAAGCACGCGCAGCAACTTCACCTGCACCATTGGGCTGAGCTCGCCCACTTCGTCCAAAAAAATCGTACCTTTATTGGCGCGCGCAAATCGGCCTTCGCGATCTTCAAAAGCGCCGGTGTAAGCACCTTTTTTGGTACCGAACAGCTCGGATTCAATAATGGAATCCGGCAAAGCGCTGCAGTTCACCGCCACAAAAGGACCATCTTGACGCGGCGACAAATTGTGAATGGCTCGTGCAAAAAGTTCTTTGCCCGTGCCACTTTCGCCCATCAACAAAACGGTTGCGAGTGAAGGCGCTGCCATTTTGGCGACTTCCAAAACACGACGAAGCGCCGGCGAATTGCCAATGATGCCGCTATCAGATCGACGCGATTCCGCTAACTTCGCACGAAGACTGCGGTTTTCGTCGACCAATTCCACTTTTTCAAGCGCTCGACGAATCACACGCTCGATTTCAGCTCGGCGAAATGGCTTGGTCACAAAATCGTACGCGCCTTCGCGCATTGCCTCGACCGCTCGCTCAATCGTGCCGTATGCCGTCATCATGATGACCTCGGTGCTCGGGCACAGCATTCGCACGTGTTTGAGTAAATCGACGCCGTTAATTTGCGGCATCATCAAATCGGTCAAAACAACATTAACTGCATGATTTCTCAGCGTTTCTAGGGCTTCTTGGCCGCTCGTTGCCGGCAGCACACGAAGTTCCATTTTTTCGAAAATCTTGACCAGACTCGCCAAATTCGAGGCGTCGTCATCTACGATGAGAAGCGTTTTTTGCACGCGAACTCCAAAATCTTCGCTTAAATTTTCATGTGCAGGCCAGGCGTTAACCCACCAGCTTTGCAAACCATTCCCAGATTTAACGCGCAATCAGATCTACATTCTCAGAAAGAGCGCTGCAATCGGTTGACCGCGCTAAAGAGGGTCGGTAAGTTCTCCGTTGTGGAACGCTTCATTGATTATATCCGCCCGAGAGTTCAACAGCTTGCAGAGTTACTCTACAGCAACTCTGAAGCCTTGCTGAGCGAATGCGCTCGCCCTGGCGTCAGCGTCCCCAAGGACCTTGCCCAGCTGCTTGAGCAATTCGAAACCTGCGTAATCACTGGTCAACCCAGCAATTACGCCGCCCTCTCGCATACACTTTGGACCATCGCCGGTAACAAACCTTCACGCATTTCAACCGGACTTCGCCTCCTGTTTGCGCTTGAAGACACCTTGTTACAGACCTCTGCCGAGTTTTCTGCCGAACTCGCGATACAGCAAAACGGCCCCATCGACGAGAAATACGCCGAAGAACGTGCCGCCATGCTGAGAGTGGTGTTTCGTGAGGCTCTCTGCGCCTTTGCGGAACATCTGCCTCCCGCAGTTCCGCTGATAACAGGCAAGCCCAAACAGGTGGAACCGCCGCCATTGCCCGAAGAATTCGGCACATTCCTGCCGATAGGATCGGGCAATTTCGCAACGCCGTTCCAAACCACACCTGTCGACGCACCGAACTCTAGCTCACCGTCTGCTTACAGCGGCCAAGTTCAAGAAATGGTGCGTCTTTACAACGCGCTGCCTTCTAATGGTCACCAGATCATTGCGGTTTCAGCACCGGCAGCGTTTGGTAAGACTTGCCTAATTCAAAACTTCCTCGGTCGCTTGCGCATGACCACTCCCAAACACGTGGTCGAGCGACTCGAAGTTTCGATTTGCACGCCCGTTTCCGTTCCGGGTTCAGCCTGGGGCGGCATCTTGCGCACGCTGCTCAACGCGCCGTGGGGCTGTCCACAAAACGCGGAACACATCGGCTCGCTCATCGACTCCTTGCTAGACGAAGCAACGCCGGAATTGCGCGCACGCTGGAAGCCGCGTCTGTCTGATTTGCGCCATGTGCTCGTTTCATTCTTAGACGGGCCGCTCGACAGCGAACTTTGGATTACCAGCAGTTTCTGCCGCCAACTGATTCGCGCCAGCTACGCGCTGATCGAAGCGTGTGCACACCGCGCCCAAAAGCGTTCCGGCACAAACTTCCTGCTCATTCTTGAAGATGTCGACGAGATCGATTCTTTCTCATGGACCGTTTTCTACTCGGTCATGACCAAGCTCTCGCGCGAAATCGGCATTACCATTGTGCTTTCGGCGCAATCGCAAGAAAAGATTCCGACCAAGTTCCACAAAATTCGCGACTGCACATTCCGCGAAATTGTGCTTGGTACGCGCTCGCAAGAAGTTCAGCGAAACTTGTTGGATTCTCTGCCGCGCGCCGCAGGCATCAGTCGCAACGTTGCGAATTTAATTATTGAAGCAGCAGAAGGTTCACCCACTCGTCTGCGCGCGATTTACCAGCGCCTGCTCAACAGCGGTGCCGACTTGGTCAGCGGTCGCGGCGTTTCGCTTGAATCGCTCAAGGGCATGCTCACTTTCGATCACGTGCGCAACTCGCTTTCTAGCGACGCCAAAACCGCACTCGAAATGATTGCAGCCGTTGAGCCAATCTGCGGCGGTCCTTGCATTGAAGCTGTCGCGGATACCATTGGTTTGCCGCGCAATCGCCTGCTCCGTGCCATCAACGACTTGAAGGAATCCGGCATTTGCACCGTGCACACGGGCGAAAGCGGCATTTCCGCGCGATTGGCACACCCCGACATGCGAGCTCTCATCGAAAGCGAAATGTCGCCGGAGCGCAGTCGACAACTTCACGATGCAATCGGAGAGTGGTTTGCACTTTTGCAGCCATCTCCAAACCAAGCATTGATTGCAGCTTTGCACTTGGTTCGCGGTGCATCTCCAGAGTCAGCATTGCTCACAATTCTCGATGGCGTGGACCAATCTCTAAGCATCGAAGAATTCGAAAGTGCGGAGCGCTTGTCGAACATCGCTGTGGCCGTACACGATTCCACAGTCATCGAGCCGCGCACCAGCTTCCGCATGTTCATGCAGCGCGACACGCTTTTCCTTTGCTGCAACAAGCAAGAAGAGCGTCGAATCGCAATCAATCGCCTGCAAGAGTACTCAAACGCACTTGAAAGCACCGATCGCGCAGAAATTGCGCTTCGTCAGGCGTGTTTCAATCTGCAAACCGGCAATCTCGATGCAGGCATCTCTATGCTCTCGAAATTGTCGTGCATTCAAGGTGGAGACGACATCACGGCAGCGGCGCAAGTTGGCACAGCTGCTCACATTTTGCTCTCGAGCGATCCGCAAAAAGCGCGTCAATCGCTCACGCGGCCGTTCGGTGGACAAAATGACATTGAAGCCATCATCAACGATGACTTGCAGTCGTATATGCGCCGAGGTCGTGCTCGCCACGCGTTGGCACTGGTTCACCTAAAAGAAGGTCGCCGCGCGGACGCCATGCACCACGCTTTTGAAGCTTGGCGAATTTTCTGCAGAATCGGTGCGGTTGTCGCGGAAGCATTGGTCATTCGCACGCTGGCCATCATCTTCTGGGAAGACGGTCACCTAACGCGCGCAGACCACTTGCTGAAGCACGCCTACGATTTGTTGCACACTTCTAAGGTTTGGACAGACCGCGAATCTGCGAGAATCTCGTTTGATCACGGTAGGTTGTGCATTCAGCAAAGCGATCCACAATCGGCGTTGAACGCCTTTGAAGATGTGGAATTCTTGCTCCGCAACGTGCCGGAAGATCGCTTGCTCAAACTTGAAGCGGCGCTTTATCGTGGCGAGCTGCTCATTGAACAAGAAGCTTACGTTGAGGCGACCGATAAGATCTCTGAATGCGTGAAAGCTCTCGAATCAAAAGAGCGACCCGCTCTCGAAGCTCAACGCATTCACTTGTACACCGCGGCACGCATCGCGCAGTGCAATTGCATTTGTCGTCAGCCGCGTGATTCGGCGGGCACCATTAATTTGGCGCTCTCGATTTTGGGCGAATCGCTTGAAACGGCGTACGAAACCAATGACACGCGATTGATCATTAAGGGTTTGCTGATCAAATTGCGCGCGCTCATTAGTTTGGCGCGGTTGGCAAACAGTCCTCAAAAAGCAGTGGGAATCAAGCAAACATCTGCGGAATTACTAAAGAAAGCAGCCGAAGCGATGGCTGAGCTCGATCGCGTTTTCAAGACTGCTTTCGAGAGCGATCAAACGCTCATCAGCTTCCGCATTGAAATTGAATTGATGCATCATCACTTGCTGCAGGCCGAATCCAATGAAGCGGGTGCGCTGCAAGCGCTCAAATTGGCTTACGAAGAGCTCAAGATTCGCTCGCGAATTTTGCAAAATCCGCAAGTTGAAGCGCGTTGCTTGAAGTGGCCGTTCGCGCACAAAGAACTTTCAGAACTCGCCGAAGCCGCTCACCTGTAATTCTCACTCTTCCAATAAATTCCGAATCACATCGCGAACCATTGAAGCAGGCCATTTCGATAAATCCTGCATCGGTGGATTTTTTGTAGCACGTCGTGGCGTAACGTAAAAAAGCACGTGTTTTCCGCGAGGTACGTTTGCACAAAGAGAAGCAAACGCCTTGCCGGAATAGCACGGCTCAAGCGGCAAGAGCGATTTTGTATAAGCCACCGCATGTCGAGATGCCGCTGTCGCATGGCCATATCCCGCGCCCAACTGCGAAAAATCGACCGAAAGCGGCGGCGTTGAAACCGGAAGTCCTAAATATTCGAGCGTTTGGTCCAACGACTGCTGCAACATTCGCGTGCGCACAAGAGGCACGAGCCAAGGTTCAACTGCTGAAACCGCCCGAATTTCAACAGGAAGTTCAGCCAAAGCCAAACCGGCCGCAAGACCGATCGCCGTTCCACCAGAGCCAAACGGCAAGACCAACACATCAGGTTTAGGCAGTTTTCCTTCCAAAACAGCCTGAGCAATGCCCAATCCAGCACGCACCAAACCAAGCATTCCAACAGCGCACGTGGCACCAGGCGGCACAACTTCAGCACCTTTGAATCGGCCGCCTAAAAACAATTTGGGATAACGCGCGACCAGTGTAAGTCTCGATGGAGAATAGAAAATCTGCTCACTCAGCGATGAAGTTAGGGCAAGATTTTCAAGTCCATGGCAATCCAGCGGCTCTGCAAAACAGGCACTCGTCATGGAAACGCCGAGCAGCGAGGCGGCTTGTGCAAGCGCAACCAAGTGCCCTGAGCCCCAAGCACCCACTGACGCCCACGATTTTGCATTCGCGTAACGCCTTGAAGCGCAAAGGAAATCGAGCTTTCTTATTTTTGAACCGCCCAAACCAACTGAGAGCAAATCATCGCGCCAAGCATGAAGTGACGCGAGGCCAAGCCATTGCGCCATTGAATCAAGTGACGTAATCGCGCTCTGCCTCGGAGCCCACGAAAGCCGCGGAACAGCTTCGAGCCGTTGAAATTTCGCTTCAAGATCCATGTTCGATTCCTCGCAAAGGCACGATGAAATAGCCCCTAATTTCTCGACCATGCAAGACGCTTGCCCTTGATTGCACAAACTCTCATAATGCGCGACTCGATTCGAATGGTGCCAGAATGCGCTTCGCCTGGATGCAAAAAATATTACCGTTGCTTTTGCTCGCGTCGCCCGCAAGTGCGGTAACAACAACGGCTTTTACTCACGCACAAACGTTGAATGCAGGCGAAATTGAGCTGAACTTGTCGGCCATGTTTGGCGATCGCGTGTGGAACGCCGGTTTAATTGGACGATTTGGCATCATCGAAGATTTGCAGCTCGACGTGGCTGCGCACTTTGTCAATTTCGAAGACCGCTCCGATGAAGGTCACACAGGCTTCGAATTCGCAGTAGCACCGCGTTTTAGCTTCATCCGCGTACAAGAAACCGGATTTGTCGACTGCGCAATTGGCGCCACTGGCTCGATTTTGAGCGATGGCGACTTGGTTGTTTTAGGCGCAGATCCGGCCTTTTACATGTCGCGACATTTCGACATTGGTGATAACCGCTCAATCTACGTCGCAGGCACTGCGGGCGTGGCTCTCACTTGGTGGGACACGAACGACGGCCATACCAGTTGGGGCGTTTTGCTCGGCGCTGGCGCTGGCGTCTCGCTCAACGAAAATCTTCGTCTCGAAACAGAATTTCGCTGGCGCGACGATACTTGGCGTTTGGGCGTTGGTGTCACCTATGCACTGTAATTTTTGTTTTATTCTCAGTAG
>JAZUEA010000432.1:0-7273 GCA_045639945.1 Myxococcota bacterium | reverse complement strand
TTGTCGGCGCGCCAGTCGTATTCATAAACGAAGCGACCATCGGGCAACTGATTTTTTAAGAAGTAATTTCGACCAAGTTTGAGAGATTCATCCAAAAATTCGAGATCGATGTTTTTGGAGATATTGCTGTTTTCATCAAAGAAAACGCCGGTCGTCACACGAACACGATTCAAAAATCGTGTTGGTTTCACAAATAAAAGCGCGCCCACAAAAAGAGCGGCCACAATCAACCATAAAATACGGCGAGTTTTGCAGGTCATTTTTTCTTCCAACGAAGGAGGTTACCGTCCATCTCTAAATCATCTCTAAATCGTCGCTGCTCTGTTGCAAAGGCAGCAAGCAGGACGGAAATCCGATCGGATTATTGGGATCAGAAATTTGAGGAACAAATCGAACTTCTCGATTTTGATTGAAAATTGCGTGAATTTCGATTTCTGAAATTTGCGCACCATGCTCGGTTCGCCCGATTTTGAGTACCGGCAAAAGGCCGCATCTAAACAACGGACGGCCAGGCGTGCCAAACACGAAATTTCCGATTGAGTAAAAAACCGGCACGCCATCCACCAATTTGAACGGCTGAAATACGTGCGTACCGTGCGCTACGATCGCATCAACACCAGCTTCAACCAGCGATTTTGCAAGCGATTTTTGCTTGGCATTTGGCTTTTCTTTGTAATCCACGCCCCAATGCGGCGTTGCGATTACCAAATCCGCGCCAGCAGCTCGAAGCACATCCACCTCTTCTTTAAACCGATGCGCCACCAACTCTGCCGATCCACCCATTTCACCGTGAGCGTACCAATTGAGCCCAACTTCATAGTGCATGCGCCATTTGTAGCCACCAAACAGGCCAACTTTGACGCCGTCCACTTCTACAATCACACCACGACGTGCAGATGCTTCATTTAATCCAGCGCCGTAAGTGATGAGATTTCGAGCACTTGCAGCAGTAAGCGTGTCGCGTAAACCTTCCAGGCCGCAATCCAACGAGTGGTTGTTGCCCAAGTTAAAAATCGAAAAACCTGATGCAGCAAGCGCATCCAGCGATTCTGGCTCTTGACGATAGCGATACTGCTTGTAGCCAGAGCCGAAATCCGCCGCTGGCAAACCCGCTTCAGCCGGCGAAACGGGCGCTTCCAAATTCGCAATCGCAACATCGGAATGCAACGGCGCAAAATCAGCCACTTTGGCCATGATGCCTTTGTGACCGATCTTTGAAATCGTCCTAGCTGCCGCATCGCCTAAAAGCGTATCTCCTGCAAATAGAAGAGAAATCTTTCCAGGAATGCGTTTTTCAAAAGTTCTAAAAATCGGTGTTGCAGGTTCAGAAGTCATCACTCTACCTCGGATCATTGCTTTCCAAAGAAATCCAGCCGCGAACACAAGCGCAGGGATGCCAACAATCAAGCCGGCAATTTTTAAAATCTTCTTAATTTTCAAGGAATTACGTTTACAGAAGCATCACATGGGATGTTTTTGGGGATCAAAGTTAGTCGGCCACGTGGTGCCTTTGTCCCAAACCACATGCTTGACGCGCACGTCGGTGAAATCACACTCGCTTAAATCTAAGCCGCGAACACCACTGAAATCAGTGCGTTTGAGATTGGTAGGACGCACGAAGGCGCATTCAAAATTGGCGCCTTGAAAATCGCAGTAAGCCATGTTGCAGCCATGCAAATTGGCACAGGCGAAATTCGCGTTTTTGGCCGAAACCATTTTGAGATTCGCGCCTTTGAAATTCGCACCTTCAAAATTCGCGGAATCCAGCTGAGCGCCTTCCAAGTTGCAGTCCAAAAATTCAGCGTGCTCAGCTTGAAGCGGCGGAACTCCGATTTTTTCAAGAAATGCGCGCTGATCAAAGAGATCGAGCGGATTGCCATCTGCCCAAGTCATCAAGCGCTGAAAATCTTCGGGCGTATAAATACTGCCAGTCAAAAACGCATTTTTAAGACAAGCGCCACTGACCACAGCGCGATTCATGCTCGATTGCAGAAGCTTACTCTTGGTGAAATTCGCACTTTCAAACAAACATTCATCGAAACAAACCTCACGAAACTCAACTTCCGAAAGGTCGACATTCCGCAGATCCATTCCGCGAACGTTCAAACGAGAAAGTGCATTTCCTCGCTCTCGACCTTCGCGCACAGCCTTGACCAAAGCCACAAAATCGTCTCGCGTCACAGCTCACCTCTTCTGAACTCGCCGGCGCGCTCAAGTGGAAGAAAACGAGCAACTTGCCTTCAAGCGAGAGTTTTGTATGCTTAACCCTTTCTTATTGCGGAGGCTAGTATGTTGAAACCTTTCGTTCTCGCATTTCTCGCCACAATGGCTGGCACTTTTTCAACGGCGGCAGCCAAACCGGATCTTCGACTTTGCACGGGTAGCAAAAACGGAGCTTACTACGCTTTCGCAAAAGATCTCGCCAAAGCCTTGAAGGATTCCGTCAACATCATTCCTGTCGAAAGCCAGGGATCGCTCGACAATCTCATTGGTTTGGATATCGAGCCGCAGCATTTGTCACCTAAAATTCAGCGCAAATTGAGGCATCGCAAAGCCACGGTCGATTTGATCGACGGCCTCGACGCCAAAGAGCGTCGCTGCGATGCGGCCATCGCGCAATCCGACATTTACGCACTGTATCTCTTTGAGCGCCCTGGCGCCGATACCGTCATGGAATTCGCCACTGAGGTCATGCCTGAGTACTTCCACCTCATCTGCAGCCGTGACGCGCTAACCTACAAAACACAGTCGATTGACAACATCTACGGATTAAACACGGTTCGCCACCGCCTCTCCGTTGGTTCGAGTGGTTCCGGTACCGCGCTTACCTGGACGATGTTTGGCCGCTACAACAACAAGTACACCGCTTTCAAAGGCCCTGTTGAAATTCAAGCCGACGAAATCGACGAAGAATTCCGACCGCGCTACGAAACAGTCACAGAGTACATACCGTCCACGCCGATCACCGATTATTCGCTGTCTGACGCGCTTCAAGACATTGCAGAAGGCAACACAACTATCCACTGTGCTGCCGGTGTTTCCGCGATTGGTGCGCCTTCCATTGCAAACGCGCAAAGTGACTATGGCAACAAGCTAAAGCTCATTGAAGTCAACGACGCGCGCATTTTTAAGGCAAAAAACGGAAACGGCATGCCGATTTACCAAAAGGCGACTATCCAACAGAGCGACTATCCGGAATTTCTCGATCGCGACATCACAACTGTTCGCATCGATGCCGTGCTGATTTTCAACAGCAAGTGGAAGAAAGAACACTCCGATCAATTCAAGGACACACGTCGCGCGGCTAAGAAGTGGCGCCAGCAGCACTATCCCGAAATGAGCGGCGAGCCCGACGAAGCACCGCAAGCTCTTCAGATTTTGCCCGATGAACCAGGCGCGCCAATGGACGTGGAAGCCAAGCCCGAAGCCGAAAAAACTCTTTGAAATCTAAAGAGATTTTCAACTTTAAAATTTGATTAAAGTCGAGCCGTGCAATTCCCTATCCCGCCTTCCCAACTCTCAGCTCAGCTTCTCAATTGGTATAATCTCAACCATCGAGAAATGCCGTGGCGACAAAATCCAGGTTGTCCACGACCTGATCCTTGGCGGGTTTGGGTCTCTGAAGTCATGCTGCAGCAAACGCGTGTGTCATCGGTTTTGGAGTACTTTCCCAAATTTATTACAGAATTTCCAACACCGGCAGCTTTGGCAACTGCACCAGAGCAGCGACTTTTGGAGCTTTGGGCTGGCCTTGGTTACTACCAGCGCGCTCGACATTTAAAACACGGCGCAGAAGCAGTTGTTGAGCGGTTTGGCGGTGTGATTCCGCAGACGCTTGAAGAACTTCGCTCGCTGCCTGGCGTTGGGGCTTACACTTCAGCGGCGATTGCGTCGATTGCTTTTGATGTGCCAGTGGGTGTGGTTGATGGCAATGTGATGCGCGTGCTTGCTCGTTTGATGGCAATTGATGCACCTGTTTCACCAAACCTCGCGAAATCACTTCAGAAATTTCAAGACGAACTGGTGCAAAATGGCCACGCTGGCGACACGAATCAAGCCATCATGGATTTGGGAGCAGTGATCTGCACGCCCAAATCTCCGACTTGCGCGTTTTGCCCGTGGAATGCGAGTTGCGCAGCACGCAACCAAGGTTTGGAAGAGGAACTGCCACGCCCCAAAGAGCGACCGGAACGCCCGCGCATTGAAGTTGTCGCCGGCTTGGTTCAGACCGAAAGGGAGATTTGGCTTTCACAGCGACCAGCCAAGGGATTGCTTGCTGGCTTATGGGAACTTCCCAGCGTTGAAGGGACAAGTGATCCGAACGCGCTGAAAATGCTCGGCCTTACGCCAAGCGTACAAGTATCCGAAATTACTCATGCTTTTACGCACAGAGAATGGCACGTCCGCGTTTTTAAAGCGGTAGGTGAGCCGCAAAACGGTCCCTATCAAAAACATCAAAAATGGCAAATTAACGCTGAAAATCAGCTAAATTTTGCGCTACAAAACGCAACCGAAGGACTGCTCGAACACTGTCCTCTGGGTGGTCCGGCTCTCAAAGCGCTGCGAGCCGCGGGACTTCCGTTGGCTCATCGACGTGGCGCTGGAAAAAATTAGTTTTCGCCCGATTGTCAATGCCTGAAAATTCACACAGTGCGCGTTGACAATCATTTTAAAACCGTTAGACTCACATCGCCTTTTTCATAGGAGATAGTAGATGGAACGCGAACCGACCGAAATCGAAGAGCCCCCGAAGGAGATTCTCGATGAGGAAGCCGAGCGCTTCAGGTCCTTACTCATGCGAGAGAAGGACAAACTCCTTCGAAATGCCCAGCGCACGCTGACTGAAGACATGACATTAGACCAGGAAGATCTCCCAGATGAGATGGACTTGGCCACAGCCGACTACAACCAGTCGCTGAATTTCCGTCTGCGCGGCCGTGAGCGCTTGCTGATGTCAAAAATTGAGTCTGCACTTCAGCGTTTAGACAATGATGAATTTTTCTGGTGCCAGTCTTGCGGTGGCTTCATTGGTTTGAAGCGCCTTTACGCTCGCCCGGTCACCACTCTTTGCATTCGCTGCAAAGAACGCCAAGAGCGCCGCGAAAAAACCTTCGCGACCTGAATTTCTTACAATCGTTCTCGCCCGCAATCGCGAGGCAAATTTCGCACGTGCGTAAAGTCTTGAAAATCAACGACTTACGCACGTTTTCTTTTATCCAAATCTTTCAAAACTAAAAATTCTTATGCGCTCCGCTGCGCACCTCGCTTTTTCAATTTCCATGATTTTTGTCACGATCCTGCTCGCATTCGCGTTCGACGGTTCGTTGTATGACATCATTTTTCCGCGAGGCTCGTGGGACACTGCAGCGCTGTCGGCAGACTTGGGATTGGGCGTAGCGGTTGGACTGGCGGCGGTTTTGCTGTCCCGGTTTTCCGAAAAGTACCTGCCGTTTTTCAGCGGTGTGCAATCGGATTTTCAGCAAATGGTAGGCATGGACGAAGCGCGTGGCGTTTTGCTCTACGCTGCCATGAGCGCGCTCGCAGAAGAGCTTTTATTTCGCGGATTTTTGCAAAATCACCTGGGACTTTGCGCAACTTCCCTGCTCTTTGGCGTGACGCACATTCCACGAAGCTGGCACCAGCTGCCGTGGACACTTTCAGCCATTGCGCTTGGGTTTATTTTGGGTGAGTTGTATGTGGTGCGCGGCTCGCTGCTTACACCATTTTGTGCGCATTTTTTGTTGAATCACTTCAACATGCATCACTTGCTGCGGCCGCGCTGTCCAGAAGAAATGGCTCAGCGGTGCGTGACAAAGAAGCGCGTGATGGGCAATCCCTGAGCGATGCAGCGCTTTTCACGGTAGGTGAGCGGCAGGTCGTCCTGAGCGAACGGTTCAGGCGGTGTCAGTTCAGGACAAAGCGAAAGGGAGTGCGCGATTTCCTCAGCAATTGCGGGGACATCGGTCTTTACCCAAATGCGACCACCGGGGCGCAAAAGCGGCGCAATATTGGCAGCAAAGTCTTCATCGACCAAACGACGCTTGGCGTGACGCTTCTTCCACCACGGATCGGGGAACGTAACGAACAGATGGCTCAGGCTGCCGTTGCCAAATACCGCGGGCACAACATTTTTTGCATCAGCCCAAATGAGGCGCAGGTTTTTGGGAGCACCGGCGTCGCCCACTTCGTTGACCAAGTGCCAGCAGAATTTGCGGCGAATCTCAACGCCAATCACATCGTGATCAGGCCAACGCTCCGCAACGGAGCGCAGGAACACACCGCGGTTAAAGCCAATTTCGAGCGCTTTAGGTGCGTCGCGACCAAAAATTTCGGTCCAGTTGACGGGCAGTGATTCCGGACGCGGCGCAACAAAGAAACCGCCCACAAGCTCACTACCAAACAGGCGCTCGTTCATGCTGACCCAAGCGCATTCAGGCTTAGGAGGAATTTCAGGTCCAGAAAGATGTGAGCGTGGCATTCAGGCTCCTTTATTGGCAGAAGTATTTGAAATAACTTCAGAATCTTGAATTTTTACTGTGGCGTCTTGAACGCCGGCATCAAACACAGGCACGCCGCCATCTGAAAGTACACTGGGTGGCAATTCTTCGAGTGGCGACAGCGCTATCAAAACGGCAGCGGCATCTTCGCCCAAACTCATTCGATTCGCGAGTAACCAAACAAGCCCGATGACAGCGAGAAACAAAAAAGTTTTGTGAGAACGCGAGCGATTTTTAGGAATAAAGTCACTCGCCCGGGCGCGCTGTTTCACGATTGCTCCGCCGAAGTTTTTGGATTTGCTGGCGCGAATGCCTTTAAATCAAAAGAAAATCGCGGAGTTCCACGCCAAACCTCACGGCGCGGCGTAAAAACCAAATCAATCGGATGAGCAAACATCGCCGCGTCTTCGCCTCTGCCCCAAGCAATCCCCTGTGCCCACACATCTTTGAGATGGAAACGCACAAATAGATGGCCGTTGCGATTTTGCGCCTCACCTGTCACGGCGTGCGCGCGCAAACAAGGTTCCGGATTATCCTGGCCAAATGGCGACATCGACGACAACGACACAATGTCATCGCCTGTTAACTCTGACAAATCCACCTCGGCATCAAGCCAAGTCGGCAACAGCAATTCAGGATCAATATTTTGATCCGCTGCCACTTCGATGAATTTATCTCGGAAATCACTCAAGTTTTCGGGAGCAAGCGAAACACCTGCCGCTCCCGCGTGGCCGCCGTGCGAGAGCAAAAGCTCCGAACATTGCGAAAGCGCCAAG
>JAZUEA010000431.1:0-6746 GCA_045639945.1 Myxococcota bacterium | reverse complement strand
GCCCGCTGCCAAGAAGGCCGAAACCAAGGCACCTGCGGCCAAGAAGCCCGAAGCCGAGCGCAAGCCCGCTGCGAAAAAGGCTGAACCCAAGAAGGTTGAAAAGACCGAAGCCGCAACCAAGCCGGCAGCCAAGAAAGAACTCGCGGTGGGCATGCACTGCCACATGAATCGCGGACTTCTCCAAGGCAAAGACGGCGAAATTCTGCAGATTTTGGAGAAAGGCTACGTGCGAGTTCGCGTTGGCGTGCTCGAAGTCAACGTTTCTGAGCACGACATCGATCCCGTCGCCTGATCCTTCCGCGGTTTACCCGCCCTAAAAAACTCTTCCCAAAGATATTGCGATGATTCGACTTACCAAAAAGGGCCTGCAACGCGTTTTGCACGGCCATCCGTGGATTTTCCGCACTGATCTCAACTTGCAAGAAGGGCAACCGACGCCGGAACCCGGTGCGCTTGTGTCGTTTGCTGGACCAGATGGCCGCGTGTTGGGTATCGCTGCATGGTCGCCGGTCTCCAGCATTGCGCTGAGAGTCCTGCCCATCGATCCCAAAGGGCCGAATGGCGCGCGGTCAACCGCCGATTTAGAAGAGGCCTACTACGATTTGGTCCGAGGTTCTCTCGATCGACGCGCAGATCGCCCACTTGCCTGCCGACTTTGCAACGCCGACGCCGACGGTCTGCCGGGTTTGGTCATCGATCGCTACAACAACGGCATTTCCATCCAGGCGCTCACGTGGTCTGCCTACAACCGACTCGATGGCATCGTGAAAATCCTGCGCGAGCGGTTCAATCCAACCGTGATTGCCCTTCGCAACGACAGCAAGGTCAGCGAACACGAAGGTTTAAAGCACGAAAAGCGCCTGCTTTACGGTGAAAACTCCTTGGTTTTCGCACCCATCGGCAATCTCACGCTCACATTTGACTTGATTGAAGGCCAAAAGACCGGCGGATTCCTGGATCAAACCGACAACCGCATTGCGGCGGCGCAGTTTGCTCGTGGAAAGTGCTTGGATTGCTTCTGCTACGACGGCGGATTCACCTGCCAGCTCGCAGCCAAAGGGTTGGACGTGACCGCAGTCGACAGCAGCGGCCCAGCTCTCGAAAAGTTGCAGGCCAACGCACGCAACAACGGCTTAACGGTCACCACGATCGAAGAAAATGTGTTCGATTTGCTTCGCGATTACGAGAGCGAAGGCAAAAAGTTCGACACCATCATCTTAGATCCGCCGGCCTTTGTGCGCACTCGAGCCGCCAAGGCCGCTGGTCGTCGCGCCTACAAAGAAATCAACCTTCGCGCCTTTAAACTTTTGGCGCCGCACGGCCGATTGGTCACCTGCAGTTGCTCCGCGCACATGGATCGACCCGATTTTGAAACGGTCGTTGCCGAAGCAGCCGCCGATGCACACCGCTACGCCCGCGTCATTGAGCGCCGCAGCGCTGCCATCGACCACCCAAGCATGCTCACAGCCCCAGAAACCGACTACTTGAAGGTTCTCTTCATCGAAGTCGAGTAAACCGCCGCTTTTCTCCCCTTTCCTGCCCTCACCTTTGCCCTTTTTTGGGGTTCTCTCCATTTCAGCGTTCAAGTTTTGCGTTTTAAATCACTTCTCAGGTGCTCACTTGTCTTTGCTGAGCCTCTGCCAGACCAATTATTTTTTTTCTTGGCCTAGCTGAGCCTCTGCCAGCCCAATTATTTTTTTTCTTGGCTTAGCTGAGCCTCTGCCAGCCCAATTATTTTTTTTCTTGGCTTAGCCGAGCCTCTGACAGCCCAATTATTTTTTTTCTTGGCCTAGCTGAGCGGCCGACGGTGCATTTCTTCTTTTTATTGAACGAGCGAAGGGTCCGACAGAGCATTTCCTGTTTTCAGATCAGAGAGATGTGTCTCTTTCGAGGCTTCTATTTTGAAAGAAGCTTTAAAATCAGGCGAAACGCGAGTGTTAGATTTTAAAAAAGCCCATCAAAACGATTTGAATGAGGGAGAAACGAGAAAAGAAGTGAGAGAAACGCCGAAAGCGGCGGGAGGGTGGGCTTACTTGGCGGGCTTGGCTTCGCTGACGTGGGCTTTAATGATCTTTAAAGCCTCAGCGGAGTCGGTGACGGCGAAGAGTTTCTTTTCCAACTCGCAGAGTTTACCGGTGGCGGTGTCTGTCATCATCATGACAACCTGATTGTAGGTGCCGATGATGTTGTTTTGGCGGAGCAACTTCAAAGCCGCTTCACCGGTGGTCTGGCCGTGGATGTTGGAAATGCCGGCGTTGAGGGCAACAAAAGCGATCGGCAAACCGAGCGTCTTGGTCACGAGGGTGGCGCCCTTCATCTTGTCGGCGGAACGCTCAAAGAGAGCCAAGACGCCACGAACACCTTCGTCAGAAGCCTGATCAACGACCTTTCCGTCACGAACCAAAACGCAGCTGGCCTTGCCTTCGTTTAAGAGAGCGCTTGCTTCGGCCACACCTTCTGCCGGTTGAGCCTCAATCGGGGTGATGCTCGGCGTGGTAGAACCCGGCATGACGTGGAGTCGGTAGTTACGAGAGCCCATCTTGTGCTCTTCGGCCTGTTCCACAATGCGAATACCGTTGCGAGACCGCATGCGCGCCAACATGGCGTGGTTGTTCTTAGAAGCAGCCACCAAGTCAACGCTTGCTTGGTCAATGGCAACCGGATCCAACGAGGCCACAATGCCAATGTCGTCCATTTCTGGCGCGGCGGGATGGCCATCGCAGTCACAATCAACAGAAAGATTGTTGATCACGTTGATGTACAAGATTCGATCGCCATAGTAATCCGCCACAGAAAGGGCAGCATCGGCCATGGCTTCACGGAACATGTCGCCGGGAGTGGTGGGCGAGAAGCCGGTGTGCTCTTTTCCGGCCGAGTGAATCAGGCTTTTACCCTCAGACGAGGCAAGACCAATGGAAATATTCTTCAGCGCACCCCCAAATCCACCCATTGCGTGGCCTTTAAAGTGCGACAAAACCGAAAGGAACTCGTAGTTCGCGGCGTGTGCTCCGATCAGATTCTCTTTGAGGTGCTTTCCGCCTTTCACTGGCAGCGTCATCGAGCCATCTGCATCCAAAATGTCGACCGGAGCAATCGCCGTAAAGCCATGATCGGCCACAACCTTGCGGTGTTCCTCTGTTGTAGAGCGCGGGCCGCCGTATGCCGTGTTGCATTCCACGATCGTACCGTTTACCGAGGCAACATACGGCGCGATCAGCTTGGGCGAGAGAAAGTTGTGACCACCTGGTTCGCCGGTGGAGATCTTCACGCCCACTTTGCCATGCGCTTTGCGGCCCAAAACATCAGCCAAGGCTTGAATGCCTTCAGGAGAAATGTCGCTGGTGAAGTAAACATCCGAGAACGTGGAATTTTCAGAGTGCTTCTTTTCGATCAAGGTCTGTTCCTTTGAATCTTTGGCCGCAGCTTCTTCAGCCAAGGCGCTGTTGAGACCAAACATGGCCAAACTGGTCGCAAAACCAGCAAGAAACTTGGATTTGTTCATCGAAATCTCCTTTCTAAGATTTCAAGAGCAGCAAAGCCTTTGTGAAAAGCCTTTAAAACGAACGAATTGCACGTTCATACACGGAACTTGCTGCAATCAAAACAGATTTTTGAACTGTGATTGCGCACAAACTCACACTCGCAATCGTTTTTAGAGCGGTAAAAAACAGAACTCACTTTTAAAGAGAGAAAAAGAGAGGGATTGAGACGGGATTAAAGCGAGAACGGCAGCTGAACGCGCATGGGATCGCCGCGGAAAGGCTCAAACTGGTACTGTTTGACCTGATCTTCCACGCACTTTCCAAGCGGAGTGCCACGAACGCGAGCAGTGGTGACCTGTGCAGAGCCAACCGAGCCATTTCTCTTGATTTGTACCTGCACGTTGATGGTGGTGCCTTTTGCTTCGGGCATGAGCGACACGCACTTTTGCAGATCACCCGCTCGACTCTTGACCACTTTGCTGATTTGATCACGCGTTAACGTTGCAGGCAGCTCGCTTTCAGGCTTGTTCACCACTGGCTTTGGCTTTTCCGGTCGAGGCTCACGCGGCGGATTCTGCTTTTGACGCGCCACTGCAACCGGCACATCGATGGCATCAAAGACCATGGCATCGGCGAATTCTTCTTCGCCCGCATCAACCTCGGCATCAACCACTTCTGCATCTTGCGGAAGCCCAGCATCGACCGGCAACGCCTGAACCGCCGGATTTTGCGGCACAGAAGCATCGAGCGGCGCTTGTGTTGGCAAAGGTTGCGCGACCGGCAGCTGTGTTTGCGTCCCAACCTGCGCCACCACCGGTGCATTTTGCGCTGGTTGAGGCTTGGGGTCGCCCTTTGACTGCAACTGAAACACCACCACCGCCGCAGCGCCCACGATGATCAGCGCAAAAAGCGCAATCAAAATCGCTTTTACAGGCGACTTTTTTGAAGGTGGTCCCATTCGAGAAATGGTCGGCACTTCTAAGAAGTTTGAAGCGTCGGGTGCCTTTAAATGCGCAGTGCGCGTGATGAGATCTGAAATCGGCGCAGGCTTAAGTGCTGGTTGTGCAAATCCAGTTTGATTGAGCAGCGGATTTTGCGGCACTTGAGGCACAGCGCGAGGCGGCGTGGGCATGCGTTTGGGGGCTTGCAACAAAACCGGCGCTTCTTCAAGGCCGGGCATGTTGACTGTTTCGCCCAACAACTCTTCAGCTTCGAACGAATCGGCGGCAACCGTCTCATCCATCGAGTCTTCGTCTTCATCGGACGAATCGATGTTTGAAGACACACCCTGATCGCTGCCTTTTTCAGAGAGATTGGCATTTAAGGCAGGTGCATCTGAGATGAGATCGGCGAAACCACCAGCCGCGGCGTCGACCATCAGCGTTGCGCCGTCTTCGGAGTCGTCATCATCCCCGCCGATTGCCTCAAGCGAGAGAGAACTCAACTCAGGCACTTGAGCGAGCGGCGCCCATTCAGTGAGTCCTTCGCGCCAAACCGACGTTTGGTCGTTCACGATGCCACTTCGAAAGAGATCCACGAGCGCTTCACGCGTCATTGGACCGAGCTGTTCTTTTTGACCTGCTTCTGAAAGGACGAGCGCGTACCACATGGCTGGCGAACCTATCGTAATTGCAGTGAAAACGGAACCACTGCGAACGACTAGAGTGCAACTTCGCGATATTTTTGAATTTTGCTCTCAGCGATAATCCGGAAAACCGGGCGCTGATGGCGGTGTTGCGGCAGGTGTTCGTTTCGACGGCGCCTTGGGCTTCTTTGTCTGTGACGTAGAAGTCGCTTGTGAAGGCTTGTTGGCCTCTTGCGAGCGCGTTGTTGTTTCTGTTTTTTCTGCCTTTGCCGTGTAACACAGAAAAGGCTCGCACGAAGTCAGCTC
The DNA here is from genome assembly GCA_045639945.1 of Myxococcota bacterium. Classification (GTDB taxonomy): domain Bacteria; phylum Myxococcota_A; class Bradymonadia; order UBA7976; family UBA1532; genus UBA1238. The sequence continues at coordinate 1,373 of JAZUEA010000431.1, read as the reverse complement.
AGCCGTCACTTGTTTGTTGGAAACAACCTTAGGCGGCTCACTTTGCAGCACTGTGATGGCCAAAGCTTCCCGCAACACATCGAGCGCCAACTCATCATTCTTGATGTGAAAGAAGTTTCCGAACGGCACCACGATTTCTGGAAATCCCAAATCCTTGAGACCAACCGTGTGCACTCGATTTTCGGCGATCGTGAAATCGGCCACGAACTCAAGCGGCCAACCTCCCAGTTCAGAAGGCTGCGGCCAATCGAGTTCTCGATTTTGAGTCAGCGAAAAAAGCGTTGCGCCTGGCTTTTGCAGAACCTGCGCAGCCGCCACTTGTCGATAAAGTGCCTTGTGAAGGCCTTTTTTGGTGGGCGCATGGATCAACAATCCATCGCGACGCCGAGTAATCGACAGCAGCGACTCATTTTGAACCTGCCACGAAAACCCATTTTCGACCGGTACCCACTCGCCTGCTTCATGCAAATCGCATGCGCGAAGTTCATCTTGCGAAGGCAACGCGCGCGCCACCACTTTCCACGAAAAACCAGGATCGCTGGTTTCAACCACCGGCAACGCTGGCATTTCTGGCGCTTTGGGTGACGCAGCTTCGATTTGCTGCGCCGTTGTATCTGGCAATTGCGAATTTTTTGAAGCGTGCGACATCACGTAAAGAGCCGTTGAACCTGCGATTGCGAGGATCGAAACAATGGGAATCAGTGGCGAGGATTGACGGCGGTTCATTTGCTCGCGAGGAAAGCGGTCATGACGGCGATCATGGCGGCTGCGTCTTTTACGCCGCAGGTTTCGCGAATGGAGTGCATGGCCCACATGGGATTGCCCACGTCTACGGTTGGAATGCCATAAGCTGCGGTGAGTGAACCAATGGTGGAGCCGCACGGCAAATCAGGACGGCTCACGAAATGCTGGCATTTGACACCCACTTCTTTGCAGAGCGCTTCGAAGATGGCGGCTGTTTCGCCAGACGTGGCGTATTTTTGATTGCTGTTGAGCTTTACGACTGGACCTTGGTTGATCTTGGGCGCGTGCGCGGGATCATGCTTGTCTGCGTAGAGCGGGTGCAGCGCGTGCGCTTGGTCGGCGCTGATTTGGCGCGAGTGCGACAAGGCGCGCGGGTAATCTTCAACACCGCTGCCGGCGAGTCGCTTCAAAACGCTGGGCAAGAAATCGCTCATGGCACCTTGAAGGCTGCGGCTGCCGCATTCTTCGTGATCGAACAACGCCAAAACCGCTGTGGATTCGGCAGATTTGCCGCTGTGCAAGAATTCGATCAGCGCGTTCAAGCAGGCGTGGCACATGCCGGCGTCGTCCAAAGCCATCGATGCGATGAACTCGCGATCCAAACCGTAGCGAACGGCGGGCGTAGCGTC
>JAZUEA010000430.1:0-5288 GCA_045639945.1 Myxococcota bacterium | reverse complement strand
CACCCGACGCCCGAGCTTTTGGGGCGCCTCGAAGCGCGCAACATTCCTGCGCTCAAGACGCTTGAGTTGGGCCACGTGGGTTTGCGCACCGATGGCAAAAAATTCATTTTGGATTACTCGCCCATCGATCACATCGCTTTGTTCCAGGGCAAAACCGAACTGTCTAAAAATGTGCTCGCAACAACGGCTGCACCTCAAGCCAAAGCTGCTGCTCCAACAGTCCCCGCAGGCCCACGCGCCAACATCAATTGCGCAACACTCGCAGATCTCACCAAAGTAAAAACGATCGGTGAGCGATTGGGAGCGAGCATCATCCAAGCTCGTGACTCGATGGGCGGCTTTAGCAGCGAAGAAGAATTGAGCAAAATCAAAGGACTCGGCAAGAAGCGCCGCGAACTCATTCTTCAACATTTCTACGTTGGTCCCAAGAATTGCTCGGCGAAACACGAAAATATTCCGAGCGCACTTCTCACCTTCCCTGCTCGTCCTTCCTACATCTACCATCGCTTTGTTGAGCGTCAGGCTGCGTGATGCAGCTTGACCTGCTCCAACCAAACGAGCCACTCACTCGCGACCAAGCCATCGCAAGACTTCTGCCGCTTTTAGGACACGACCTTCAGCCGTACGCTGAGCCGCTAGGCGTTACAGTGCTCAAAAATGGACGCCGCAACAAAGGCTGGGCAGGTCAAGTCGTCGAATGTTTGTTGGGACAAAAGCCAAACAGCAAGCATGCGCCAGATTTCGAAGATTTTGAGCTCAAAGTGATTCCGTTAACGCGCCGAAACACGCCAGAAAGGTGGTGGCCGCGCGAAACTATGTCGCTTTCAATGTTTACGGAAAGCTCGTTAGAGCTCGAATCGTTTCAGGAAAGCGCGCTGTTCGCCAAACTTCGGCGCATGTTAATCGTGGGACGCAGCTTTGAAGATCTGAACGATGCGCATTCACATTTGATTTGCATTGTGCCTTTTGATCTCAACGCCGAACTCGAAGCCGAACTCGAAGCGGATTACGAAGAATGTCGCTTTGTGGTTCGCGAATCTGGCGCGTACGCACTAACCGGCGAACTTGGACGGCTCATCCAACCACGTCCCAAAGGTGGCAAAGGGCATCCGGGAAGGCATGCTTTTTACGCCCGCATTCATTTTGTCGCTCAAATTCTTGGACTCAGCCCTTGCACACGCGCCTCACGCGTACAACATAGTGCCCCGCAGGAGATCCAATGAGAATCAGCCCAAGCGAAATCGAACAACGCCAGTTTCCAACCACTTTTAGAGGTCTCGATGCCACTGAAGTGCAGGCATTCCAAACGCTTTGCGCTCACGAGCTCGAAGATCAATTGCGCGAGAATCAATCGCTGCGCGAAGAACTCAAGCGACAAGGCGAAGAACTCGAGAATTTAAAGCAAAACGAAGCACAACTTCGAGAAGTGCTTTTGTCGGCGCACAAAATCACCGAAGAACTTCGATTGGCCGCCGAAAAAGAAGCTGAATTGATTCGCGCCGATGCAGAGCGGCAAGCAGCGAGAATTCTTCAACAAGCAGAAGATCGCCAAGTCGCGCTGTCGCAAGAGGTTCAAGCTCTCAAGCTTCAAAAATCTCGTTTGCGAGCCGAGCTTCAAACCATCATCGATTCGCACCGTCGTTTGCTCGAAACCCAAGCCGAACTCGATCGCGAATTAAACGACAGCGAAACATCGAAAGCACCCACAAGTTCACCCAAGAAATCGCTCTTAGGCGGCCCGGTGCGAACTCTTTCGTCTTTGAACAAGACCAGCGAGCGCAATTCCAGTGAGCAATGAATCTTGGATCAAAGAAGCGGATGGCGCGGTCGTGCTCAATGTGCGCGTGCAACCCAAATCCAGCCGTGAAGCAATCTTGGGAGTCGTTGAAGACGCGTTAAAAATCGCGCTCAAAGCTCCGCCGGTTGAAGGAGCTGCCAACGCTGCGCTCTGTGCATTCATCGGCAAAACGCTCAAATGTCCCAAGTCGGCCGTGGAATTGGTCGGTGGACAACAAAGCCGAAACAAACGCGTCAAAGTGCAAGGCATCTCACTTGAGGAAGCGCACGCCAAACTCGAAGCGTTTCTAAAATCTTAAAAGCGCGAAGGATCTCAAAATTGATGAGAAACCGCACTTCAGGCATTTGGTGCCTGTTGATCGCTATTTGTCTATCTATCGTTTGCAGCTCTGTAAACCTCGCATTGGGCGCACCTTCAAATGAAACGCCGCTGAAAGAGGTTGAAACGAGTTGCTGCACAATTCGCTCCTCTCAAGATCTTCACGGTCTGGCAAAGGAATTGGCCAAAGAGCTCGATAGCGACGCGCATGTCATCTATCGAGAACTTGGCATTGAGCGGCAAGAGCGCATTTCGATTACCCTGACACACGATCAAGAGGAATTGCTGGCCACCGCGAAATCGGAAAATGGCGGCACACCACCAGATTGGGCTGAAGGACTCGCGTATCCAGCAAGCCAGCGCATCTATTTGCATGCAGGCATGCCGATTTCTGAAATCAAGCGCACTCTCAAGCATGAACTTTCACATGTTGCGTTTGGAGAGCTTGCGAAATCGCAGGTTCCTCTTTGGTTTCAAGAAGGATTGGCAATTGCGCAGTCTGAATCTCTGGCGCTCGACCGCATTTGGTTGCTCACTCAAGCTTCGCTCACCGGCCATCCGCTGTCTTTTCGCGAATTGACTCGCGGGTTTCCCAAAGGCAAAGCTCGAGCAGGCATCGCGTATGCGCAATCCGTTCATTTTATTGGATATTTTCGACAAAACTATGGCGAACCTGCATTCCGAAAGCTCATTCAATTGCTTCATCAAGGCGAGCTTTCATTCGATCAGGCCTTGCAAGAAACCACAGGCATCAAGGCCAGCGCCATTGAATCTCAATGGAGAAAATCGCTGGAGCATACCTTTGGATTTTTATACACGCTCTTTGGTGACACAGGTCTTTTCGTGATTGCAGGCGGACTTCTGTTGGCAGCGTTCATCATCCGAAGTCGCCAGCGCAAACGAAAATTCGCACGAATGGCAAGAGAAGAAAGTAAGATCGATCAAATCATGCAGATGAATGCGCCTATTCCTGTTGAAGCAAGGCGGCGATACATCTTTGTGCCTCGAACCGATGAAAATCTTCCGCCACGACCCAGTTTGCTGAATGATTTCACATCAGAGTCAACGCAAATCAAGGATTCATCTGATTCAAGTGTATTTAAAGATTCAGAAAAGTAACGATTAACAGTTAGAAAAGCTATTTTTAGAAGAGTAAAGGTAGGAAAGACTGTTTTTAGTCTAATTACTTTTGAGAAGCCACTTCGTCTTTGTCACGCAAAACAAGCACGGAGCAAGGCGCCAAGCGCACAACAAGCTCTGCGTAAGAACCCATTCCAAGTCGAGCGAGACCGGTGCGACCGTAAGTCGACATGACAATCAACGACGCATCTAAAGACTCAGCCAAACGCACAATTTCAAGCCACGGCGTACCAATGCGAACGTAGCATTTCTCGCCATTTAAACGCTTTGAGAGCGCTTCTTGAACGCTTGCAATCCGCTTTTCATCGTCCACAGCTCCAAATGGAACGCCGGACTCTCCTGGATAGATCTCAGGGAGCACGTGGACGACCGAAATTGTTGCAGGATCACTCACCATGGAACGAGCTTGTTCCAATGCCGCGAACGATTCCTCTGAAAAATCAACAGGGACAACCACATTTGCGTTATGAACGAAATTCATAGGACCTCCAACGTGTTCAATATTCATAACACAGAGCGCACGTGGTCAAAATCTAAAAAATCCCCAAAATACTTTGATTCATCGGCTCAACGCGTTATCTCATGGCACTATGAATCAGTCTCATCAAGACGCTCTAGAAGCGGAAGCGATTGAAATTCTACGTGAAGGCGTGGCCTCGTTTGAGCATCCAGTCTTGCTTTACTCAGTTGGCAAGGATTCGTCGGTGCTGGCAGCGCTTGCACGTAAAGCTTTTGCGCCCGCGCCAATTCCCTTTTCGCTGCTTCACGTCGATACCGGCCTTAAATTCCCTGAAATGTATGCTTTTCGCGAGCAATTTAAGAGGAAGTTTGAAGCGGAAAATCCAGGTGCTCAGCTGCTTGTGCATCGACCTGAAGGAGAAGCGGATCCGAGTCAACTTGGCTTAGCGCGTTGTTGTGCCGAATTCAAAACGCAGGCACTTCTTAAAGCGCTTCGACAAGGAGGCTTTGACGCTGCGTTTGGTGGCGCTCGCCGCGAAGAAGAAAAATCGCGCGCTAAAGAGCGTGTCATCTCGTTTCGCGATCGCTTGGGTCAGTGGGATCCGCGAGGTCAACGACCAGAGCTGTGGAATCTGTACAACACGCACCACGCTCAGGGCGAAACTGCGCGAATTTTTCCGCTTTCCAACTGGACCGAGCTCGATATCTGGCTCTACATCCAGCGCGAAAAGATTCCTGTGGTGCCACTGTACTTTGCGAAACCGCGAGCGGTGATTCGCCGCGGCGCACTTCTCGTTTTGTGGGACGAAACAATGCGCAAGAGCGGCTTAACGCCTGAAACCGTTTGGTGCCGCTTCCGCACATTGGGCTGCATTCCCTGCACCGGCGCAGTGGAATCGCGCGCGACCACACTCTCAGACGTCATCGCCGAAGTCGCGATGGCCAAAGACTCCGAGCGCATCACTCGCATGATCGACTACGACCGCGAAGGCTCCATGGAACGCAAAAAGCGGGAGGGTTACTTTTGATAACTCCATCAAACGATCGGCCTCGCCTGCGTTTTCTCGCGTGCGGAAGCGTCGACGATGGAAAATCGACTCTTTTGGGTCGACTTTTGTTTGAAAGCAGCGCGCTTTACGACGATCAGCGAGCCGACTTGCTTCGAAACGCCGCAAGTCACGGCGGCACGGTGGATTACAGTCTGCTGTTCGATGGCTTGCTGGCTGAGCGCGCTCAAAAAATTACCGAAGATGTTGCTCACCGCTTTTTTTCAACCGCGAACCGCTCTTTTATCGTTCAGGACACGCCCGGCCACGAGGAATACACTCGCAACATGGCCACAGCAGCCACCAAAGCGGAATTGGCCGTGCTGTTGGTCGATGCGCGCCACGGCATTTTGGAGCAAACCAAACGCCACGCGTTTATTTCCGCTCTGTTCGGCGTTCGTCACTTTCTTTTAGCCGTCAATAAAATCGATCTGGTTGACTATTCAGAAGCTCGTTATTACGAAATTGTTAATGATTTTAAGAACTTAGTTTCCGAGCTAAATCTAAGCACTTGGGATGCAATGCCA
>JAZUEA010000429.1:0-2152 GCA_045639945.1 Myxococcota bacterium | reverse complement strand
CGGTCAGCCATTTGGTCAGTCGTCGCCCTACTTTGACGGCGAAGCGCTGCTCGCCATGGTCAAAGCCGCGAAATACGCAGGTCACACGGAACTTTGGGATTTCCTAACGCTCAGCGCGGAGCGTGGTTACATCCACAACATTCAAACGGCGCTCAGTGAAAATCCGGATTCGGACACGACCAAGGGTTACTACCAGTGGAGTTCAATGGCGTTCTTTGAACTTGCGACGTCCGGCCGTCCTGAAACTGAAGTGTTTGCTGATCGCGTCATTGATTTGGCCAAGTGGATGATTCACACACACCACACACTTTTTTGCACGCGTAACACCGCTTACGCCTACGAAGGCATGATTCACGCACGTGAATTGGCGCGCCAAAAAGGCGACAAGCGCATGATGGCTGAGCTCGACACCGTAATCGACATCGGCCTGGAGCAACTCACAAGCTGGCAGGTTGGTCACTCCGCAGCAAATGGCATTGCCATGTTGGGAACTGCGCCGGAACGCGCTTTGGGTGGCATTCAGAATAACTGGCTCGCTGCGCCGCTTCGCATTGACGTGGTGCAACACCAGATGCACGCCGTTTTGCTGGCGCGCCAGTACATCTACAGTGAACTAGAAAAGTAAAAGCGGAAGGATTTCAGGAGATTACAGCAGAATTACTTGCCTTGATATTCTGCTGGGGCTTTTGTGGACACGCTACCTGTCGCCTTTTTTTCCATCTTTTCCACGTCTTTTCGGTGAAACTCTTTCAGCTTCAAGTTTTTTTCAGGCAAACGCAGCTTGGTCTTGTCGAGTGCCTTTTCTTTAGAAAGTCCCTTCAGCGAAGGCCTAAAGAAAACGGGAATCTCGACAGTGTCCATCTTGGCCATGTCGGTCTTTACAATGAGGCTGCTCTGGAAAGTCTCTTGTGACTTGGCTTTTTCGGTGGTTGTGATGTTGATTTGGTAGTGCTTGTCGTCCACGCCAGCAACGACTGCGGCATCGAGCAAACCATCCGCGTTTTCGATCTTCAAAATTTTGAAGCCATCTTGCGAGGAAGCCAGCTGCACACCGGAATTTTCGTTGTGCTCTCGGATGATAACGCGCAGAGGTGTGGCGGCAATGATGCCTTGAACCTGGCCCTGAATTGTGAGGCGGATCGACGGCGTGGGCTCCAAATTGGTATCAATGGCGACCATTGCGCGCAAGGGACCAATTTCGGTAGGCGTGTACTCAACTTTGCAGAAAATCTTGGTTTGGCCTTCGACTTCACGCTTTTCCACGGAAGCTTTCATGCCTTCCAAACTTGTTGTGATTTCGCCCAAGTTCAAGTTTTCAGGATCGAGCGCGGTGATTTCGAATTCTTCCGTCCAGGGCTCGCCCTTCTGCAGGTTTTGAGGACGAACGACAGCTGTTTTGAAAGCGACCAAAACTTGAATCTCAGCACCGATCGAAAGCGTTGAACGCGGCTTGTCCGGATCATCGGTGTCGATGTTGATGGTTTTGATCACGCGACCGTGACGATGAGCGGTGTCGAGGCTGGCTTCAATGTAGGTTTCGCCACCAGGCTGAACCACTTTTTCGCCGGCGTTCGCTGCAGTGCAACCGCACGAAGTGCTTACGTTTTTGATATTGAGCGGCGCGTCACCGGTGTTTTTTACCACGTAGCGGTGAGTAACGATTTCGCCCTCAGAAACTGTGCCACCGTAGAAATTCGGTTCTTCAACCAAAATGTGCGGCTTCTTTTGAACGTTGGGTTGTGTGACGGTTTCAGTGCTGGGCGTTTCGCTTTTTTGTGCGTTGTTGTTGCAAGCAAAGCAGGTGACACACAGAGCTGCGCAAAGCAACGTCTTGAGCTGACTTGACATGTTTTCCTCCAAGTGAAGACAAAAATCGCTTTATCCTTAGTTGTTGCGGTGGTCAACCTTGCCCTTCTGTCTCATAAGTGGTAGCGAGCGGCCCATGCGTGGATTAACTCTACTTTTTTGTTGCGGCTTAGCGCTTTCAACCGTTGCGTGTGGTGGAGCTATCGATGAAACCACAAGTTACACCGATGCAGCGGAGTACCTTTACGAGAAGGGCGTTAAATCGTTGAATGGCGGCGATTACCTTTCAGCAACCGAGTTGCTGACTCAGGTGAAAAATCGTTACGCCTACAGTAAATACGCGGCA
>JAZUEA010000428.1:0-8997 GCA_045639945.1 Myxococcota bacterium | reverse complement strand
GGTGTTGGACGTGAAGGTCGGCTCTGGCGCCTTCATGCCCACCGTCGAAAAGGCCCGCGAACTCGCTCGCACCATGGTCGGCATCGGCGACAAGATGGGTAAGCGCGTGGTCGCGCTCCTCACCAACATGGACGAACCTCTGGGCCACGCCATCGGCAACGCGCTCGAAGTTCGCGAATCCATTGAGTGCTTGAAGAACGGCGGCCCGGCTGACATTCGCGCCCTCACGCTCGAACTCGCGCACGTCATGTTGGAGCTCGGTGGCAAAGATCCGGCCGAAGCAGAAAAGGCGTTGGCGGATGGTCGCGGCTTGCAGAAGTTCGCCGAGATCATCGAAGCGCAAGGCGGCGATCCCAAGGTTTGCGAAGACTTGGACCGCTTGCCTTCTGCCAAGTACGTCGAGCCTTTGTGCGCCGAAAAGAGCGGTATCATCACCGCCGTAAACACCCGCGAAGTCGGTATCGGCGCGTTGGTGTTGGGCGCCGGCCGTGCTCGCAAAGAAGACGACGTCGATCCGGGCGTTGGCCTCATGCTCGAAAAGCGCGTTGGTGATCGCATCGAAAAGGGCGAACCCATCATGCAGATCCACCACAACGGTGTCGGCGTGGCTGATGCTCGCCGCCGCTTGCTCGCCGCCTACACGATCGGCGACGAAGCTGTCGAGTCGAAGCCCCTCATCATCGAGCGCATCGGCTGATCAAAAAGCGATCGCGCTTACAAGCCTCCACTTCGGTGGGGGCTTTTTTATTGCTTAAGAATCGGTGTGTTACGGAGCGACGCGCGAGTTAGCACGAAACAGTGTTTCGACCTTGCTGCTTTGCGCGGTAAAGCGCGGCGTCTGCAGCTGCGATCAATTGAGCGGGCGTTGTGATATCTGGGCGAACTTCTGCGGCCCCAACACTGATGCTCGCGCGTAACGGCTGATTATCAAACGTGAAATCGCATTCCTCAACCAAGCTACGAATGCTCTCACCCAAAATCGCCGCTTCCACAACGTGGCTTTCGGGCAGCACAACCACAAATTCATCACCGGCGTATCGCGCAAAAAGTTCTTCGCGACGAATGCGCGTTGAGATTTGAGCAGCCATGGTTCGAAGCACGTGATCGCCGGCCAAGTGACCGTAGGTGTCATTGATCGACTTGAACTTGTCCACATCGAACAGCAGCAACGCCATGGGACGACCGTGACGGCGGCAGCGAGACAGTTCGCGCTCAATGAATTCCTCAAGGTAGCGGCGATTGTGAATCTGCGTAAGGCCGTCGAAAATCGCCATGCGATAAATCTCTTCGTAGTAAGCGGTTTCGACGTTCAGCGTGGAGAGGAATTTGTAAATCGTTTGCCCAACTTTAATGAGATCGCCGTCTCGCAAGGCGCAGCGCTGAATCGACTGGCCTTGGACGTAAGTTCCGTTGGTGCTGTTTAAGTCCTCTAAAACCCACATGTTTTGCGCAAAGTAGAACCGACAATGCGAGCCAGAGACCGTGTTGTCATCGATGTAGATGTCATTCGAAATTGCACGGCCAACCGTGATCGGACGACGGCGATCAAGCTCAATTTTGGCGCCCAACTGACCACCACGCAGCGTAACCAAAAATTCTTTGGTTTCCGCCATTGCCGCGCTCATCAGCTCATTCGGATTAAACAAAACCGTTGCAGATGAAACATCCGAACCAAACGGCTTTTTCGCTCGATCGCTCATTTGTGGCTCCTTTGCGCGCGCAACTTTATTCCTTTGTGACACGATTCACAAACACACGATGAAAGGCGTCGCATTTTCTCATTCACACACTTCGTAACCATTCGCCTTTCAAGCTCAGCTGCGCTACACGCTCACACATGGATGCTCAAACCTACAAGAAGTCACTCGCCCAATTGGAACACGACGCGGCGCCTCGCAACGTGGGCCACTTTGAAACCCACAACTGCGAAAACTGTTCGGATTGCCGGTTTTGCAGCGATTGCCAAGATTGCCACGCGTGCACATACACCACGCACGCAATCGGCTGCACGCACTGCACACACGCAGATCACATCGAGCGCTGCCACCAATCCGTTCACCTCACGCGCTGCAAAGATTGCGTCGAGAGCCGCTACCTCACCGATTGCCAAGGCTGCATGGATTGCACGTACTGTTTTGGTTGTGTGGGATTGGTCCGCGCCGAATTCTGCATTTTAAACGTGCAGTACGACCGCCGGACGTGGTTCGCAGAAGTGAAGAAACTCACAGCCGAGCTCGCAAAGAACGGCCGCTGATCAAGCGCGCGACAAAACGTCCTTGAACGGCGCGCCCACAGCCGCGAGATCTTCCGGCCACGGCGCATCGAACGTCATGAACTCGCCTGTGCCCGGATGCGTGAACGCCAAATGCGCAGCGTGCAACGCTTGTCGCGGCGCGCCACCCGTTCGAGCGTAAACGCGCTCGCCAATGAGCGGGCAACCCAACTCCGCCATGTGAATACGAATTTGGTGCGTGCGGCCCGTTGAGAGTCGAAGCGAGAGCAAGCTGCGATCACCGGATTGAGCAAGCAACTCGTAACGCGTAATGGCCAATTGTCCGTGTCCCGGCATTGGTCCCGGATCGCGGCACGGCAAAGCACGAACTTTGAAAGAGCCCGGACGGCTGCGGCGCTTCTGTTTATCGCTCGCACCAAGCAACATGCTCGAGCAAAGTCCGCGAGGAATTTCGGGCACGCCTTTCACGACAGCCAGATAAGTCCTCTGAATCTCGTGTTTTTCGAGCATTTCGCCTAGCGCGCGCGCCATGTCCACGCTTCGCGCAAAAACGAGCAAGCCCGAAGTGTCTAAGTCCAGTCGATGCACAACTTTTGGACGACGCGGACCTTTGCACATCCGTTGAGCAGCCGTCAGCGCCGACGGATCGTCGCTGTTCGGCGCCGGCGCCGCGAGCAAACCTGCCGGTTTGTTGATCACCAGCAAATCGTCGTCCATGTAAACGGCAGTTGCGCCAAAAGTGTTTGTTTTCGCAGGGTTCGGAGCGGCCCAATCGAGCACAACTTCCATTCCCGGCTTCACTGGCGTCGCGCCATCCTGCGTGCGCTCACCGTTCAAGCTTACTTTTCCGGTGGCAACCGCTTGCACCGCGCGTGCATGGGAAATTTCAAAAAGATGTTGGACCGCCCGATCCAGGCGTTCCACTTCAATTGCAGTTTTTTTGTCAGCCATGAGCGCCTTTTAACACTCCAAAATTTAATAAGAAAGCACCCACTTGCCTCTCCACCTGAAACGAACTAGAAGTTCGCGTTTTCACCTCATTTGTGAGCTTTGAAATGAGATTTCTCACAGCACTTTTCTGTGTTTTTCCAGCACTTGCGGTTGCGCAAGAAGCTGTAAACGACCAAGTCAACGAACCTGAAATTGTAGATGCCGGTGCAACGGCTGTTGCAGAGCCTGTCCAAGAAAAAACTGAGGCGCCAACGGCTGTTGCAGAGCCTGTTCAAGAAAATGCAGGTGAAGCAAAGGCAAAGATCCAGGTTCCGCGTGAATTGGATGTGCCGTTTTCAAGCCGCGTCATCAATCTGATTGGTCTGTTGTCCATGATGCTGCTTGCGTGGGTGTTCAGCACAAATCACAAGAAGATTCACTGGCGAGTGATCGGGTTTGGACTTTTGCTGCAGATGGGTTTTGGCGCGTTGCTGCTCCGATCTGCGCCGGGTCGAGCCTTCTTTGATGCGATCGCAAAGGGTGTCGCCGCGCTGTTGGGCTTCTACAACGATGGTGCAGCGCTGGTGTTTGGCGATTTGATGAAGATGGACAATGTGCCGTTCGCGTTGTCCGTTGTGCCCACCGTGATCTTCTTCTCGGCGTTGATGGCGCTGCTTTATCACCTCAAGGTCATGCAAAAAGTGGTGGGTGCCATTGCTTGGTTAATGCGTAAAACAATGAAGACCAGTGGTGCCGAAAGTTTGTCGGCGGCGGGTAACATCTTTGTCGGTCAAACCGAAGCGCCGTTGTTGGTGAAACCGTACATCAACGAGATGACCCAAAGTGAGTTAATGGCGGTCATGGTCGGAGGCTTCGCAACCGTAGCTGGCGGTGTAATGGTTGCGTACACATCCATGCTTCAAGGACAATTCCCAGACATTGCAGGTCACTTAATGACCGCTTCCGTAATGTCGGCACCGGCGTCGCTCATCATTGCCAAGCTCATGGTACCTGAGGAAGGCACGCCAAAGACTGCAAACAGCAGTGTTTCATCTGAGAACTCGACGTATTCGAACGTGATCGACGCAGCGGCAGCTGGAGCAAGCGATGGTTTGAAGTTGGCCTTCAACATGGCGGCCATGCTCATCGCGTTTGTGGCGTTGGTGTCCATGTTGAACGCGCTTTTGGGCTTGGGTGGTGGATTGTTCGGCATGCCGGAACTTTCTTTCCAAAAGATCTTGGGTTGGGTGTGCTCCCCCATTGCTTGGTTGATGGGTGTACCGTGGTCGGAAGCGACGTTGGTGGGCGGACTCATCGGTGAAAAGACGATCTTAAACGAATTCTACGCTTACAACTCCTTGTCACAGTTAATGGCAGCCGGTGCGCTCAGTCCACGAGCCATTGTTGCGGCAACATACGCGCTGTGTGGTTTCGCCAACCTTGGTTCCGTTGCAATCGTGCTTGGTGGAATGAGCGCCATCGCGCCCTCTCGTCGTGCAGACCTCGCCCGACTGGGCATTAAGGCCATGATCGGTGGTACCTTGGCCGCCTTTATGACCGCGAACGTTGCAGGATTCTTGTTATGATCAAAACTGGAACTGAGGAATACGATCTTCTGCTGGAGTCAGCGCTGTACGAACCAGATGCGGCCAAACGCGACCAAGCACGAGGCACGTTAGCGCGAGAGTCCGGCACCGATGCTCTTTACATGCTCTGCGATTTGTTGAATGCCCCTCAACGCATGACTCGCAGGCGGGTCGCAAGAATTTTATCGGAGGTTGAGCCCAAGAGAGCGCTGCCTGTGCTTCGCGATGTGATTTGCAACCAAGAGAAACCCACGCGTACGCGAATCGAGGTGGCGAGAATTCTCTCTGTTCTGAGCGACTCAACCGAAGAGGCGCTTGCGATCGCACATCGATCGCCCGATCTGAATTTAAAGCGGGCTTGCTTAACCTCTGCCACGCCGCGTCCAACTTTGGATGAAGCCTTACTCGATGTTACTTTGGCCGATCGAGCGGCAGACGTGCTTGAAACCATGGGTGAAACGCTCACCCAAGAAGTTGCAACGGCGATCTTGGATCAAAACACCGAGATCAATGGTGCGCTTGCCCGTTTAGCGTTTGCAGCTTGCCCAAACCATCCTCAGATTTTGAAGTCTGCGTTGAAAGGTGTCCCTGCCGCACTTGATGTTGTGCAGGATAACAACGTACTCATCTCTCTCGCACTCTGCTCAAACCCTGTTCTTGCAAAACAAGCCCAACTTCGCCGCATTGCTGTGGGATATGATCTGGAAATGTACATCAACCACAGTGATCCAGACCTGCGTGCGCAAGTTGCTCGCATGCTCCCACCTACGGATGACCGTTTGATCCAGTTAGCAAGCGATCCTGATCCAAGAGTTCGCTGGGTTGCATTGCATGCCGGTCAAGGCGATTACACGGAAGCCATGAAAAAGGTGCGCACAGCCCCTCACGCACGATTGGAAGCCGTGTCTGCACAACCACCTTATGGCATCCACGAATCAGATCTGGCTGAGTTGAAGCGTCCAGAGCCCTTCAACGCCGCACTTGCGCTTTGTCACACGCGTTTTGACATCAATCTGGGTGTTTCTGTGCGCAGTGCTGAAGCTGCAGGCCTTAAAGAAGTTTTCATCTTAGGCAAAGAGGAACTTTTTAAGAGCCCTATGCGCGGCACTGACCTCGTCCTCCCTTGTACTCACGTCTCTGACGCTCGGGAGTTGATTCGCATCGCTCGTAGTCGCGGCTATCAGATTGTGTGCGTGCAGCAAACACCTGCATCCGTCAATTATCTCAAAGCGGACTACCCGCCGAACCCTCTCTTCGTGATGGGTGCAGAAGATCTTGGCGTGCCTCCAGAGCTTCGCGCCGAAGCTGATCTCTTGGTTGAGATTCCTCTCTTTGGTGTCATCGACAGCTTAAACGTAGCAGCGGCTGCAACGTCCGTCCTCTTCTATTGGGCCGGCAGTAGACACTCATAAACAACCTTCACATCCCCTTCCTACTTTCATCTCCTACCCTCTTTTCTCGTTCTCACTCAAAAAGAGTTTCCGCACCTACACTCAACACCCTTTATCAGCCTTTTCGGGTTCTATTTTTCTCGATCAACAACCGTAGACAGCCTTTCGTAAACTTGAAGAAGCCTGTCAACGGCCATTGACAGCTCTATCTAAACCTGAAGAAGCCTTTCAACAGCAGTTGACAGCTCTATCTAGACTTTCGATTTCCGATCAACAGCAGTTGACAGCCTTGTGCAAACTTGGAAACACCTGTCAACTCTGAGTTGACGCCTTTCTAAACTCACAAAACGCCGTCAACTCGGAGTTGACACCCTTCTGTAACTTAAAATACCCCTGTCAACTCGAAGTTGACGGCCTTTCAAAACTCAAATAACGCTGTCAATTCGGAGTAGACAGCCTTCCACAACTTCAGATAACCCTGTCAACTGCAGTAGACAGCCTTCCGAAACTTCAGATAGCCCTGTCAACTTGGAGTTGACAGACGCCTCTAACTTTTAATGAGCCTGTCTACGACCGTTGCAAGGGGGTCTATGAATCAGATCTGTTTGATCACACACGTTGAAAGCGCGCTCGAAATCGAGACGAAGCCATTCAACGCCGTGGTTGGTCTATCAAAATTAAAAATGAAGCGATGAAAGAGAGTAAAAGGCGGGATTTAAGATTGGATTAGTCGCGGAACGGCGAGAGACCGCGCAATTTTTCAATGATGCCAGGCATCACCGCAATGGTATGGTCGATCTCTTCTTCGGTTGTGTACCGCGACAACGAGAAACGGATGGATCCGTGCGCGTAGTTGAACGGCACGTCCATGGCACGCAGCACGTGAGACGGATCCAAGCTGCCCGACGCACATGCAGAGCCCGACGAAGCGCAAATGTGCGCCTGATCCATGAGTAACAAGATGGCTTCGCCTTCAACATTCTTGAAAGAAATGTTGGTGGTGTTGCAAAGGCGGTGCGTCTTGTGCCCATTCAACCGTGAGTCAGGGATTTGGATGAGCAGGGCGTTCTCGAGTTTGTCGCGCAACATGGCCATGTGAGGGTGATTGTCGCTTGCAAACAACGTCATCGCCTTGCCCAAAGCCACGATAGAGGCGGTGTTCTCGGTACCCGCGCGACGACCCTTTTCTTGGTGACCGCCCAACATGAACGGCGAGTAAGGGCTGCGGCGGCGAACGTAAAGTGCGCCCACACCTTTGGGAGCGTGCAACTTGTGACCGGAAAGCACGAGGTAATCGATGTGCGTCTTGGACAAATCGATGGGGTGCTTGCCAACAGCCTGCACTGCGTCGGTGTGGAGAAGCACCTTGTGCTCCTGACACATCTCAGAAATTTTTTCGATGGGGTAAAGGTTGCCCGTTTCGTTGTTCGCCCACATCACGGAAACAAGCGCCGTGTCAGGACGGAACGAAGCTTCGAGCTGATCGAGCGAGAGTTCACCCTTTTCATCCACATCGAGCAGCGTGATCTCGTAGCCCTTCTTCTCGTAAGCGCGAATCGTCTCCAAAACAGCCGGGTGTTCAACCTTGGTCGTGATGATGTGCTTTTTGTCGGGCTGAGCTGCGGTCGCTGCGTGGATTGCCGTGTTGTCGCCTTCGGAGCCACAAGCCGTGAAGATGATTTCATCGGGATTGGCACCTAAAGCGCCGGCGATTTGCTCGCGAGCTTCACGAATGTAACGACCAACTTGGCCGCCAAACGTGTGCATAGAAGACGGGTTGCCGTACATGCTGCTGTAAAACGGCAACATCGCCTGCACAACCTCGGGTGCAACCATGGTGGTCGCGTTGTTGTCGAGGTAGATAGGCGCGTTGTTGTTGATCATTCTTTGGCCTCAATCACGGTAATTTCAGGATCGACCTTGTCCTGCAAGACGCGCTCGATGAAATCCTTGAGCGTGAAATCACTGACCGGGCAAGCGCTGCAAACGCCTTGGAGTTTGACCGTCACCGTGGTGCGATCGATGTCGATGAGCTCAACGTCGCCGCCATCCGCCTTGAGACGCGGGCTGACGACTTCTTCCAACACCTGCGTCACGAGCTTCATGCGCTGCATGTTGGTGAGCGGCTTCTTCACATCGGCAGCGGCTTCGACTTTTTCTTCGACCTTGGCCGTTTCAACTTCGACCTTGGTTTCAACGCGAGTGAGTTCGCCCTGATTGTCGGCGCGCTTCGCGAGTTCGTCCTTCAAGATCTCTTCGATCTCGCTGCTGCACTGACCGCAACCGCCGCCGGCCTTGGTGAAGTGCGTAATGTCTTCGAGCGTGCTCAGGTTGTTTTCGCGAATGGCCTTGCGAATGGTGACATCGGTCACGCCAAAGCAGTGACAAACGATCTTGCCTTCGGGCTTGAGAGCTGCTTGCGGCGCGGCATTGGGGTGGCCGTTTTCGCGATAGTTCTTAATGGCTGCTTCAAGGGCTTCCTGACCCATGACGGAGCAGTGCATTTTTTCATCGGGCAAGCCGCCAAGTGCATCGGCGATGTCGCGGTTGGTGACCGCCGCAGCTTCGTCCAAGGTTTTGCCGATGATCATTTCGGTGAGCACCGAGCTAGACGCGATGGCACTCGCACAACCGAACGTGCGGAACTTGGCATCAACGATGCGCTCGTTCTCGTCGATCTTCAGGGTCAGCTTCAAAGCATCGCCGCATGCCAGGCTGCCAACTTCGCCTTGCGCATCGGGATTCTCAACTTCACCCGCATTCTTGGGTGCGAGGAAGTACTCCATTACCTTATCGGTGTATTCCCACATTTCGGTGGCCTCCGTTTCAAAGCGGCGTATGGTGTGCACGCCACCCT
>JAZUEA010000427.1:0-1865 GCA_045639945.1 Myxococcota bacterium | reverse complement strand
CCACAGCGCCCTTGCCGCTGCGAGAAAGGTCGACCGCCGCCGGGTAAAGCAAAAAAACAAGCGTTCTCGTCGCCGCGAGAAATGCCGCCCGCTACCGGACCCCCACAGCGCCCTTGCCGCTGCGAGAAAGGTCGACCGCCGCCGGGTAAAGCAAAAAAACAAGCGTTCTCGTCGCCGCGAGAAAAGCTGTCCGCTACCGGACAAACCACCAGCGCCGCCCGCTGCCGGGCAAACCACCAGCGCCGTCTGTGCCCGGCAAAAACATAAGCCCAGGCAAGGCCACAACTCAGGTATAAAAACACTAATTACTGAAAAATACCCGCCGATAAACCTCGGCTTTCTTCTCCAAGGCCAGCGGATAGGCTCGCGAAGTTGATGGCATGCGATACAGGCGAATCGTGCGGCCGAGTGATTCAAAGGTTTTAAAATCGCCGATAGATGGCGGTTCGAGGTCGACTTGCTCGCACAGCGTTTCGCAAGATTTCTGGCCTGTCACAACGACCGTGTTGCACGCTGGCAGCTTCGCGAGCACTTCTTCAATGCGCGTGGGCGTTACGATTTCCAAAAATGCATCCGACGCGTTGTCTTTTTTGCGGATCACTTCACGCGCCATGTCGCCGATCGCAATGCCTTGAGTTGTCAGAAAATCGACCAGCTTCGATTTGTCGAACGCCTTTTGCCCCGGCACGATGAAATGCGTTTTGTCGCCAAAAAACAGCAATCCCATCACGCGCCACATGTCGTTGTTGAAATTGGGGTAAAAGAAATCCATGGACCAACGCGCCCTAGGCGGCGGAAAACTTCCAAGCATGAGAATGCGCGCGTTCGGAGGAAGAAAGAATTGGAGTGGATGCGTTTCCATGTGTGATCTTATGTTCGTTTGGGAAGTTATATCGCGCTTTGGTGTGATGTTTCACGTGAAACAAATCAGGAAGAAGAAGTGATGTTTCACGTGAAACAAATCAGGAAGAAGAGGGAATGTTTCACGTGAAACAAATCAGAAAGAAGAGTGATGTTTCACGTGAAACAATGCTTTTTAAATGAAAAGACTTCTTGCCTTCGAAATAGAGACATTCTCTCCTGTTTCGTAATAAAATCTTTCTCAGAAAAGGAGACATAATGGACGACAAAGAAAAAAAAGAGCTTTGGGATCAGCTTTGCGGCAAGCTCTCTGACGGGTTGGACAAGGTGCGGCGCAGCGTGAGCGATGAAGACTCTGATGATTTTCTGAGCGGTCTGTTTGGTAAAGTTTCTGGTGGATTAGAGAAGCTTCATCGCGCGGTGGGTGAGCATTTCGAAGAAAACGCTGCTGAGAAAGAATCGGTCGATGAGTCAGTCGATGATTCAGTCGATGATTCGGTCGATGAGGAGTTGAGTGAAGAACCTCTCAGCGGCATTGAGTTTTTGAAAAAAGCGCTGGAATCGCGCATGAAAGCTGAAGAGGCCTCAAACTCGGAATCAAAAGCCGAATCGAAGTCTGAGGAAAAAAGCGAATCGGACTCAGAAACTACGGCCGAGCCGAAGTCGGAAATTTTTGATGCGGAAACTCGCGAGGCGTTTAGGGATTCTCTGAGAGAGGGGTTCCACTATTGGAAGCAGGCGATGGAGGAGCGCATCGCAGAGAAAGCTTCTAAGTCCGACGTCCAAAAAGATGCGGAGCCGCCCAGTGGTTTGGATCGCTTGAAGCAAGCGGCGGTTGAAGCGGCCATGCGTCTTAAGATGGAGCAGCTCAAGAAAGCTGAGGGCGATACGGAGAAAACGGAAGAATCCGAGTCCTCTCTTGAAGAAAAAATCGCCGAGTTGAAGAGCAAATTCATGGAGGCTCAAGCCGAATCGGATGAAGGGAAGAGCGACGAAGAGGAAGG
>JAZUEA010000426.1:0-9934 GCA_045639945.1 Myxococcota bacterium | reverse complement strand
CTGAAAAGTCAGAGCTTGATGAGTCGATTCACGGTCATCGCATTGAAATTGTTCAGAATTTTGATGTGTTGACTAAGCAATCATCGGTGGAGTTGACTTCAGAAATTTCGGAAACGGAAGTGAAAGCTGTTCCGGAAAACGAAATTTTTGAAGTAGAGACTCTCGCGACAGAAAATGTCGATCCGGCGGACTTCGCAGCTCCGATTGAGCCGGCGGAGTTGATTTCAGAGGGCTTCGGTTCGGTTGTAGATGACGTAATTCATGGTCATCCCATTGAAACAATTGATGTTTTCCGGGATGAAGAATCGCCTAAGTCTGGACTTTGGGGGCGCTTAAAGTGTTGGGTTCAGGGGGCGCCCTCCGCTATTTCGAATGTTGCGCCTGAAAACGCTGCGGCGAATGCGCCTGAATTTACTCCGGTCGAGTCGTCGGATTTGGCTGAAGGTGATTCCCAAAATTCGCTCGAACAGCCGGGGGAAGTGGAGCATTCGCCATTCGAAGGTGCGGAGTCGCCGTTTGAGACCAGCGAATTGCTGTCCGTGACGGCGGCGGATTCGTCAGCGGTGATTGAGGTGGTGGCGCCGGGCGAGTTAGCGACAGCGCTTGTGCCTGTAGAGATTACAGAGGAAGAACCTGGATGTGAGCTGAATGAGGCTTTTCACGGTGATCGCGCTGATTCTATTGAGAATTTAGGAGAGTCTCCGGCGATTTCTTTCGAGAATTCGATTTCTTTTTCAGAGCCGGAAGCGCCGCCTGTTTTTGTCGAGTCAGTTGCTGCTGATGTTGCAATTTCTGAAAAGAAAAACGGATCGGCTGAGTCTTTTAGCGGTCATCTCGCTGAAATTAAAAAGGAATCGCTGGAATTTTTTACAGTCCGCTCGGCTCGTTTACCAGAAAAGCCGTCTGTCTGGGCTCGTTTAAAGAATTGGCTCTCATCGGAGCCAAGTTCAGTAGAAATTCCTGCCGCGTCTCTTGCGACAGAGCTTAAGGCAAACTCTTCATCTGAGTCAGAAGTAGCTGATTCTATTGGAGAAATTTCGAATTTTGACCAGACAATAACGGTTCAATCGAATAATTTAAACTCTCCAGAAACGCAGGAACCTGCGGGAATTATAAGAGATTTCTCCAAAAACGTTCCTGAGGATGAAACGCTGAATTCAATCTCGGCGGGAATTATTGAAAAATCTGATGAAGCGAAATTCGGCGAAAATACAGATTTTGATGAGGATACGTTCGCCGAAACGGAACTTAAGCCGGTATTTTTAGCAGAAACGGAATGTTCCGAATTTATTGAGAAATCTCAGAAAGAAGGTGCTTGGGAAACTCAAGAAACGGAGAGTTGGAACGTTAAAACAAATGCTCCGCTGCTTGATAAGAACTCCGAACTCGTTGATTTTATTGATAAAAGTCAAAATTGTGGTTTTGACGAAAATTCGCGTGAAATTACGAATTCGGCGCTTTCTGAAACGGGGGTTGTCGAAGCGGCGGAGTTGGTGGCGGCGGAGTCCTGGATTTCTGACGAAGCAGAGCCGGAGTCGTCGGAATTTATTGAGGAATCTCCGGAAACTGCGCTTGAGTCCGAGGCTGAGAATTCGGAAATTGAGCCCGTTGCGGAAGTAATTGCAGAGCCGATTGCGGCCGAACAGGAGTTCGAACCTGCTGAAATTATTGAGAAAACCGGAATCTGGTCGCGAGTAAAGGGGCTGTTTGCCCGCAAGCCTTCGCAGCCGGAAAATCCGGAACAATCGGCGACCGAAGAAATTACACCGGAACTCGCGGCCGAAGTTGCGAGCGAAGTTTCCGAGGTCTCGCCGGAAGTCGCGGCCGAAGTTGCGCCGGAAGTCGCGGCCGAAGTTACTCCGGAAGTCGCACCGGAAGTCGCACTCGAAGCCGCGACCGAAATTGCGGATGAAGTTACGGTTGAAGTTACGGTTGAAGTTTCCGAGAGTGCTTCGGAAGCCGCGCCCGAAATTGCTTCGGAAGCCGCGCTCGAGGTTGAGCCGGAAGTCGCGTTCGAGCTTCCGGTGGAAAATCTCGAACCTGTGGTTGTGTTCCCGCTGAGGAATGAGCAGGAAAGTGAGATTTCAGGCCCATCGTTTATGGCATTGCCTGGTGGGTGTGATATAAGAACCGCCGCTGAAGAGTCGGGCTCGGATGTTGAGTCGTCAGAGTCGGATTCGCCGATTTCGGAGCAGGCTGTCGCCGAGGTGCTGCCATTTGAGGCGCCAAAAGCGAAGCGAGCGCCGGAGCAGGCACCGCTGCTGAGCAGAGCGGAGTATATGGAGATTCTCGAACAAGAGCGGCGCAGCCATTTCCGTTGGGTGGTGGCGGCGTTGGTGCTCGGTCTCATTTTGGCAATGGTCATTGGTGGCGGTGTGGCGGTCTTCGTCATGTCCGATCGCTTGATGGCGCCGCGCACTGTTCGAGTGGCTGCAGACTTCGATCCGTTGATGGACGGTGAGTTACGTGGTGAGCGCGACACGTTGGACGAGGAACTTCGCCGCGTGTTGGAGCAAGCGACGCCGCTCGACAAGGCTGTGCAGGAGCCGGCGCAGATCGCGGAAGAGCGCCAGGAGCTCAAAAACAGCGCAGCGCCCAACGAGCAACTCATGGCTCGGCTTGGTGGTCGAGTCGAGTTGCGCATTCAGCGACTTGAAGAAGCGTTGGCGCTCACAGGCTTTAAGGTCGACGAACTTTTGGATGCCACGTTGCGCCGCAAGAGTGCGCAAGCCGACTATTATGGTGTGGGCGGTCCGTTCGTTCCGGCCGAGCCTGGTTACGTGAATCCGATCGCGGGCAACATCACTGTCATGACTTCGTACGGCGAAAACGGCGACGAGCAATATGGCGGCGTCGACATTCCGGCCACGATCGGCACGCCGGTCCGCGCAGTTGCCGACGGCATTGTGATTCACGTGCAAGATCGCGCCGCTTGGCGGTCGCATCCCAAGTGGATCGAGCGTGAAAACGGCGAACGCGTAAAGTCGCCCAGCTGGCGTGCCGGAGTTTACATCGAGATCGAACACGCCGATCGCCGTGTCAGCCGTTACATGAACTTGGATGAGATCAAAGACGGTCTGACAGTTGGTTCGCGTGTCCAAGTTGGCCAAGTCATCGGCGCCGTCGGCCGCACCGCTGTTGAGTTTAGCGGCACGCACTTGCACTTTGAGTTCCGCGAAGCTTCCGACAATGCTGGGTACGGAGCAGCGCTCAATCCTGCAGCTCAAGTTGCACATGGTGCGCCGCCGATCATGGCGGATGCCGCCAACCGTGCCGATCGACAGCCCAACGACTCTGACATGTCGTTGTTGGATCAGCGCATGAACCGGTTGCAAAGCTTGGAAGACCTCGTTTTGCGTTTGCCGTTGCGCGTTCCCGTCGACAGTTTGCACTCTGCGAGTGATTTCGGTAAACGCCGCGATCCCATGAACTTCCAAATGGGCGTGCACAATGGCATCGATCTCATTGACGAGCGTTCAACGCCCATTTACTCGGCGGGTCCCGGCAAGGTGACGTTCGCCGATGATGGCGGTCAGAACGGTCTCATGGTTGAGATCGATCACGGTGGCGGCATCATCACGCGTTACGCACACATGAATCGCATCTCTGTACGACCTGGACGCATGGTCGAAGTGCATGAAAAGCTTGGTGAAATGGGTGATACTGGCCGTGCCAACGGTGTGCACCTGCACTATGAGCTTCGAGTTGACGGCGCACCCGTCGATCCCATGCGTTTCATCAATGCAGGTCGTGCTGTCGCAGGTCTGTAATCGACCATTTACAAATCATGTTCACCCTTTCCACTCGTGCATTCGTGCGATAAGGGGTTGAGGATATGCAATTTTCCTGTCCGAGCTGCGGGAAAACATATGCTTTTTCCGAAGATCAGCTGACACCAGAGGGCGTGGTCGTTGCATGTACCGCTTGCCGCGCCTACATCCGACTGATCCCATCAGCAGAACCTTCCTTAGCACTCACTGATTCGCGCGTCTCACAAGCGATCGACTTCGAAGACAGTGATGAATCGGTCAATGATCATTCCGTAGATGCCGAAGCGCAGAGTCCATCGGATTCATTGCAAGATTTATCGTTCGATCCTGCAGATGGTGGGCCGTTTGATTCGACGGACACTGGCTTTGAGCGCTCTGAATCGCGGCGATCGAGATCAGAAAATGACATCTCACAGTCGTTAGATGCGTCATCTGACATCTCAGATGCGCCATTGCACGTGAGTTTCTCGACACCTGCGTATGCAGTTGATGCAGTGCAAGACGGAAAATCGACATCCACGTATGTTGGTGGCGGTTTGCAAGCTGGATTTGAGTCAGGTGAGAATGAGGTTTTGCCGTCGCAGCCTGTTGAAGCGCTATCTGCAAATGTAGATGAGCTGCCGCAGGCTGTTGAAACGCCATTTACAACCTACGATCCGGCTGCGCAGTCTGTTTTAGAGTCGTTCGAGCATCTGAGTGATGACTTGGGATTTGGGAAATCAACAGCGACTTACGCGGGGCTTCCCATTTCTGGTGTGATGGACTCACTCGAGAGCGATGGAGAAGACTCACACTTTGAGAAGTCGGAATCTACGAGTGCGGGTTCGCCGATCGATGAGTTGGAATCGTCGTCCAGTTCAGAGGAGAGCGCTGCGCAAGTTGAATCTTTATCGACTCATCAGGTGGAAGAGTCATCAACAACCGCGGATGAGTCTGATGATCATGTTGAGCAATCCGATCACAGCGAAGACGACATGCATCATGAAACAACAGATGCTGCTTCGCAGTCTGCGGAAGTAGCGTCTACAAATGAAACCAGCGCTTCAAAAGCAGAGAAAGCATCATCTGTGGCTTCGAGTTCTTCTCACTTTTCAAGTTTGAACATCTCTAAGACTTCAAGTTCATCTTGGACAGGTTTGCCGCGCACTGCTTCGTCTGGTTGGTCGAACTCTTTGACCATGTCTAGGCCTTCTAGTTGGTCCAAGTCGAGTTCTGATCACTCTGCGGAGCCTGCTCACATTCAAGATCTGATGGCTAGCGCTGCTGAAAATGATGAACCTGTCTTGCAAGAGGATATTGCTCCATCTGTTTCACGTGCACTTTCATCAATGAATGAGTCTGTGCAGGGTGTGAATTCACCATCTTTTGATCCGAAAGAGGCCTCTGCAGGTGGTGAAACGTCCGATCAGAATGATGAGACGCCGAAAAACACATCTGGAACACAGCCTTCTTTGTCAAAAGATGGTGTTTCGCAGTCGTTAGAAGCACCTTCTGTTCGTCCAGAACGCTCTTCTTCGTTGAGTTTGGGTGTCGATCATGAATCTGGATCGGACTCAAGCACGATGTCTGAGGGCGACTCAGAATCCAAGTCGAACTTAAACACGGTGTCTGAGGGCGACTCGGAATCCAAGTCGAAGTCAAACACGGTGCTTGAGAGCGACTCGGAATCCAGATCAGTAAATCCCACAGCTGAAAAGGTGGAACCTGTCACCAAAGATGCCTCTGTTGCAGTGAAGAAAGAGGCGTCTCTTGATTCAGATTCCGCTTCAAACTCTGAGTTAGAGGCGACCAACGAGGCGGAGTCTTCGGAACTCACAGCGGAGACCTCTAATGATGAGGCCAAACGCAAGCGCAAACGAAAGCCTAAGACCAAGGAGGCGCCATTACCGCCTCCGATCTTATGGAAATTGAGTGATCTGCCGCTCACATTTGCCGCTCTCCTTGAAGTTAAGCTCATGGGGACAGCAACATTGGCGGTTTGGGCATTGCTTGGCGTCTTTGGTTTGCTCCGAATGCTGGGAGAAATCGTTGGAGAACACGTCTCCTTCCTTGGGGTTCTCTTCTCGCTCCTTGGTTACGGGGTCTTTGCTGCCGGTGTATGCCTTGTTTTAGGTGTGCTTTCGGTCGTCTTTCAGCAGAAGTTGCTTGATCACACAGATGGAAATGTCCGACAGGCGTTCACATGGTGCATCTCGCAGGTTCGCGGAGTGCTTGGTGTACCCTCATTCTTTGTTGGTGCAGTTGCGTTAGCGGCACTCGCAGAAGCGATCGTTGGTTTCCTCGCTGGAATTCCGGCAGTTGGACCTGTGATCTGGGGAATTTTTAGTCCGGCGACCTTTGCCTTGAGTTACGCAGTGGCTCTGAGCGGCTTTGTAATGTGGTTTGCATTGTCGCTACACGTTCCCATTCTCAAGTGCGAACACCTGACTCCGCGTGAGACCCTTTATCGTTTAAAGGATTTAGCCCTCACCAAGGCCACAAAGCTCTTGCTTGGTGGTTTGATCGTGGCCGCCTTTGTTGCCTTGTTGGCTGCGATCTCCGTTTTGCTTCTCGTCTGTTCTTCATGGTTCACCGCTGAAATCGGAAATGGTGCCATGGGTTCTCAATTGGGAAGCCTCTTAGCCTCTGCACCTAAGGGACCTTTGTCCACATTCCTTAACCTCTCAATCTGGGAATGCTCATTCAGTTTCGCAAATGAACCCTCCACATCTCACACCATTGGTGCTTTTATCGCTTCATTGGGTGCCGCACTTCCGATCGCTGCCATCTTGTCTCTCTTGTTGTCGATCTACACCTTGGGTGGCACCATCCTTTACTCAGTCTTGACCGATAAACCGAAGTCCTGACCCCTTCCTCTCTCCGAATTTCCCCTCTCTCACTTTTGTTCGTCAGTCTCCTCTGATCCTAGAAGGTGAATTGCACGCGTGTTCGCCGGCATGTTGTGTGCATGAAGGGTGAATTGCACGTGTGCAAGACGGCATGAGCGAGCAGCTCATGTGGAGATGTTGGATGAAGAAAGGGAATTAGGGATTAGAAGTGGTGAGAGGCAGGTGGGAGATTAGGGATTAGGACAGGTGTCTTTGCTGATCGCCAAGCAGCCATTGACTTCGTGGTTGTCAGGGCAGCGACGCCAGTACTTGGGGTTGTTGGGGCACAGATCGCAGTTGTCCGGGTGACCATCGTCATCGCTGTCCGTGCCAGTACAAGTGGTGGACGCACAAGTCGAACCTTGCTCGTGGTTTTGTGCGTCGTAGGGGCATGCATCTACGCTGCCGAACTTGCTGCCACTATCCGGATAACCATCGCCATCGCTGTCGAGCTGATCGAAGTCGTAGCAGTGTTTGATATCAGTCACACAGCCATTATGTCCTTCTGCTTCGTTTGCGTCGCAGTTTCGCCAATAACGACTATCTGTCGGGCAGATATCGCAGTTATCGCCGAATCCATCGTTATCGCGATCGATCACATCACCATAGCGACGGTCGCTCTCGGCTAGACCATTACCAATAACATTATTGAACGAGTTGTTCTTGAGCATGTTAAGATAGACTGCGTTGCTAGAATCATAACTCTTGTAGCTTACATCCTTGCACTTATCGCATGCGTTGATAATGCCATCGCCATCGGAATCAGAGGTATCCGTGCTAGATGTGTACTCCTCTTGACGCAGCGTTGGGCACTCATCGTTCGGATCGTCGATACCGTCGCCATCCAAGTCGCCTGGATCTTCGTAATTATTGTCATTGCGATCGCGATCGCAAACATCGTCTTGCCAATCGGCTCGTCCAAGCTTGTTCCATTTGCAGTAGTTCTTGGCAGTGCTCCAGCAGTAGTTTGAGTTGGCGTGAGAGTAGCTGATGTAAGAGCATTCATCTTCCAGTAAGCCACGCTCTTTGTCAGAGCACTTCGCTTCGCTGGTTGCGAAAGGAAGACTGAAGAAACCAGAGCAACTGTCGCATGCATCGCCGCGACCGTCGTGATCGGTATCCTCTTGATTTGGGTTTGATGTACGCGGGCAGTTGTCGACAATGTTTGGAATGCCATCGCCGTCAACGTCGGCATCGCAGGCGTCGCCGCCCTTGTAGCGTTCATTTTCATCGCCGAAAAGAATGTCGTTGCCGCAACTAGAACGACGAGCGTAGTGAGCTTCACTCGGCGAGCCTTCAATCTCAACGTCCGTCAGGTACCAGCACTTCAGATCGCCATCCAGGTTCTGTTGGTTCTCGTTCTTGGTTGTTGGGCAGTTGTCGCAAACGTTACCAACACCATCACCGTCCTTGTCGGCCTGATTATCGTTGTCGTTGTAGGGGCAGTTATCGCAGGCATCGCCGTGCTTGTCGTTGTCGCTGTTTTTCTGGTTGTTGTTTGGGACCAGAGGACAGTTGTCCGTTTCGTTCATAACGAAATCGCCGTCCATGTCCGGATCGCACTCGTTGCCTAAGCCGTCACCGTCTTGGTCGTCGTGCTGAGATTTGCCGTTCGGAACCGGAGCGTAGGGGCAAATGTCGGTTCGATCGGGAATGCCGTCGTAATCGGAGTCCGGATCGAAGAGCCAGCAGTACGGACTTCTTGTTGCATTGTTGGTATGCGTGCAGGTTCCGTCGGCGTCCTTCGGCGGACAGATTGTGCTTGCGTCGAAGGTGGCTTTCTCGCGGGCCTTGTCGGCAACAAGAGTTTGGTTGTACTTCACCCAAGCAGCACCGCAGAGGTTGGCACCGCTCAAGTTCACCGAGAAGTTGCTGTTTGGCATGCCGGTGATGCCGCTCAAGTCGGCCAAGCTGAAGTTCGCATTGGTGAAGATGGCGTTGTTTGTGCTGGCGTTTTTGAGGATAGCACCGGTGAAGTCGGCATCGGTGAAGTTGGCACCCGCTAGGCTTGCGCCGGTGAAGTCGGCATAGCGAGCGGTGGCCTTAGTGCTAGCGTTTGCGGTGAAACTGGCGCTGGAGAGGTCGCAGCTTCGGAGCGAGGCGTTGTTCAGGTTGGCGCCACTGAAGTTTGCGCTAGGAAGCAACGACTGATCCAACGTGGCCAAGCTCAAGTTGGCGCCGGTGAATGTGGTAACGCCTTGAATGCCGGTCAGGTTTGCCTGGCGGAATGTTGCGTTCGTGAAATCCGCGCCGGCAATGTCTGCGCCGGTGAAGTTCGAACCGGTGAAATCTGCGCCGGTGAACTTAACAGCACCCAGAACGGCGTTCGAGAAGTCGGTGTACATTGCAGAAGTTGCGACGTCTCCGTTCTTTCCGAACAAAGCATTCTTCAGCGTGGAGCCTTGGAACGACGCGCCGTTCATGTTCACGCCCTTGAATTCGGCATTTTCAGCGAGCGAAGCTTGATCGAACGTTGCTTGACGTAAGTCCGCGCCGTTAAAGAGCTTTGCGTTGGTGATGCCGGTCAAATCAGCTTGACGAAGTGTGGCGTTCGTGAAGTTGGTCTGAGCGTCTGCGGTCGTGGACGAAAGATCGGCAGAAGTGAGGTTCCCGCCTTCGTACTTGCCGCCCTTAATGTCTCGGCCGTGGAAGTTGGCGCTTGTCAACGTTGCGCCGTTGAAGGTGACGTTGATGACACTTGCGGTCGAGGCGTCAAAGCCAGGCAAGTTGGCGTTGGTGAAGTCGCTGTTGTTCAGGACCGTGCTGTCCAAGTTGGCGTTGGTCAGGTTTGCGCCCACAAAGTGACCACCGGTCATGTTCTTGCCGTGGAAGTCGGCATCGGTCAGGATCGCGTTGTTGAACGTGGGCGCCGTGATGCTGTAAACGCCTGAGAAATCAACGTTTTGAAGTTCAGCGTTGGTGAAGTCAGCGTTGTTGAGCGTGGAGATCGCGAAGTTCGTGCCGTACAAGTTGGCCGCGCGGGTCACGTACTTGGGACCTTCTTTGGTTGCGTCGGCTGCGCTGAACGTCTTGAACTGAGCACCGGTCAAATCGGCGTTCTTGAATGAGGCGTTCTGCAGCAACGCGCCATCGAAAGTGGCACCTTCTGCGACGGCGCTTGTGAAGTTCACGCCTTGAAGGTCATGGTAGTTGAAGTTTGCGCCGGAAATATTGGCGTTTTCGAACGAGCAGTGCTCCAACGCGACGACCGGGCCTTCGTAAGAAATGTCGATCTTGGGCTCTTCAGGTGTTTCCGGCGTTTCAGTGCCAGCAGCGCCAGCGGTGCCGCCCGTGCCA
>JAZUEA010000425.1:0-3059 GCA_045639945.1 Myxococcota bacterium | reverse complement strand
ACCCATCAAACCGCGCGATTTTGAAACCGAAACAGAGATCACATTCCAGCAAGCGCTCGAGGGTTGCGAAATCCAAGTGCAAGGAGGCCGCGTCAAAATCCCGAAAGGCGTTGGCCAAGGTCAAAGGCTGCGCGTCCCCGGCCGCGGCGAGGTCAAGGGCAATGCAAAAGGCGATCTCATCATCGAAGTTCACATTGCCATTCCTAAGGGATTTGAACTTGAAGGCGAAGCAGACCTGATTACAGATGTACCTCTCACCATTTCACAAGCGGTTTTGGGTGGTGAAGTACCAGTAAGAACGCCTGAAGGAACGTCGCTGAAGCTCCGCGTGCCAAAAGGGATGCAATCAGGCCAAAAGTTGCGCGCCCGCGGCAAGGGAGCGCTCACCAAAAACGGAACGCGCGGCGACCTTTATGTACGCGCCATGATTCAAGTGCCGAAAAGCGATGACCCAGAACTTGTGACACTGGTTCAAAATCTGGATCGATTCTACACCCAAGGTTAATCAGTACATTTTAAGTGTTGATTGACAGTTCCCACCTTTGTTGAGACCTCATTCATGAATTCCATTCACTTCTATAAATACCAAGGAATTGGCAATGATTTCGTTCTTATCGATTGCACAGAGAATGAGATCACCATTTCATCAGAGTTAAGCCGTTTCCTCTGTGATAGACACTTTGGAATCGGCGCAGATGGCGTGCTTTATCTGAGTTTAACAGATGATTACATCGATAAATTGACCATACATAATGCAGATGGATCGGTCGCAGAAATGTGTGGCAATGGCTTACGATGTGTTGCGCGCTATTTACATGATAATTGCGGCCGTCCCGAAGAGTTTATGGTTCAAACCGATGCGGGAAGGCTCGAAGTATCTGTTGATGAGGCAGTTACTGTTCAAATTGCAGCACCTCATGACATGGGAGAGATTCCATTACACATCGAAAATCTGCCAGCCACAGGTAGAGGTGTAGACGTTGGCAATCCTCATTTGGTGATTGAAGGTGATTTCACATACGAAGACATGTTGAAATTCGGGCCTTTACTCACACATCATGAGGCATTTCCAAATGGTGTGAATGTTGAATTCGCAACCCTTAAGTCAGATCATATTCAAATCTATGTCTATGAAAGAGGTGTTGGTCCAACACTTGCCTGTGGAACGGGTTCTTGTGCTACGGCAGCCGCATTCATTTGGCGTGAGCGCATTTCAAACAATGCTGTCCACGTAAAACTTCCAGGTGGCGAGCTCACCGTTCATCCGGCCGAGCCATTATGGAAATTAGAAGGTCCCGCACTCGAGGTATTTGAAGGCAATCTCTTTTTGAAATAACCACTTACCTCACCTCTCCCACCTCATTTCACATCTGTTCCACGCCCTCAAAAAAGTTTGAAACCTCATTTCAAACGTGAAAAGCACTTTCAAAACTTTTTGAGAGCAGTTCTCTACTTTTAATTAGGCGATCAAAAAAGATGTAGAATCAGTTTTCAGGTGAGAAATGAGCAATTAGATAATCAATGAAAGCTTATTCAAAAATAGAGAATGATCTTTACTCAATATCAATGCGCTCAATCTTAAAAATGACAGGTCTTGTACCATCATTGCAGCATGTAATCATAACTTTGTCATCATTCATCCAACCATGCATGATGCTACCACCTTGTAATGCAGTGTAGATATACCTGCTAATTGCATCCCAAGCTTCAGAGCAAAATGGTACACCTTTTGTGCCACAATGAGCTGTTCCAGGTGAGTGAACCAGATCTTCATCAGGTGTACCACTCTTGATCAAAGTGCCTTCACCCATGTGCCAATAGTCATCTTTCTCATTATTTCTATAAAATACGAACTCATCTCCAACATTAAAGCATGGGCATTTTCCACTTTGCGGCACCATACAGTATTGAGCCTGCAATTCAGGAAATAATTTCTTATCTAAAACAGTAACTTTGCACCGATATTCCATCGTAATTCACTCCAACATAGTGCATAATGATTCTATCACGCTTATTTAATAGTAAACAACAAATAATAGAATCATCTTTTAATCAATGTTATGCAATGATACTCATCATAGCAGAGAGCTTTTCACAAGTGAAATGAGTAATAGAATGTGATGTGTGAAGTCTTTTAACGAATGGAATGAGCTGTGAAAAGTGATATGAAAAGGCATAAAAAAAGCCCGCACGATGGCGGGCTCTTTACTCACGCGAGCGTAAGTTATCAGTGGCGCTTCTTGATGGCGCGGCGGACGCTGACCAAACCGCCGTTGGCACCCGGAATGCCGCCCTTGATGAGGATCAGATCGTCATCGGCCTTGACATCAATGACCGTGAGGTTCTGAAGCGTGACGCGCGCGTTACCACACTGACCAGGCATCTTGACGTTCTTGAAAACGTGAGCCGGGTAGGTGTTGGACGAAATTGCACCACCGTGACGGTGATATTCGTGCTGACCGTGCGTGGCGTTGTAGCCGTGGAAGTTGTGACGACGAATAACACCCGAGAAACCGTTACCCTTGCTGGTAGCGATCACGTCGATGATGTCACCCTTCTTGAAGAGGTCGGCGACCTTAACGGTAGCACCAACTTCAACCTTAGCGACGTCTTCAGCGCTCATGCGGAATTCGCGGACGAAGCGCTTGACGTACTGCTTGCCAGTCTCTTCGCAGGTCTGGACCAAACCGGCGCTCGCGAACTGACCGACAACGGCCTTGCCCGCACGCTTGGCAGGACGGCAACCAAAGCCCAAGATCACGGCATCGTAGCCATCCTTGGCTTCGGTGCGCTTGCCGACGACGACGACGCCAGCCGTCTTGACGATGGTAACAGGGATCTGCTGAGTGCCATCATCGTTGAAGATGGCGGTCATTCCGACCTTTTCGCCCAAAATCGCGTGCATAATAAACCCTCCACGAAGGTTGCTTTGCGCTCCAAATCCAATCGAGCGGTCTCCCAATGAGACGTCGAGAAGCACAAAGGGGCGCGCTGTATCCTACGTTTTGCGCGGTGGGTCAAGTTTTTTGTGGATTTTTTAAGAAGAAATTTAGGAAGGA